>JAYVVY010000127.1:0-4660 GCA_043786575.1 Ilumatobacteraceae bacterium | reverse complement strand
GACCTCGGCGACCTCGACCCGATGGGCGCGCTGCGGTTCCCCGTAGTCGACAGGCTCGATGATCTCGCGCCTGTCCTTGGCATGGCCAGCGACGACCTCATCATCGCCGCGCTGACTGCCGACGTGTGTGGGGGGGCCGACGACAACGCTGCCTGCTCACTCTCGTTGGCGCGGCGCCTTGTCGCGGAGAGCGAAGCACAACGGATTGCCGCGACCGTCGGCGATGCCCAAATGCTGCGCGCGAGTTCGCATGACCCTGGCGCGCTCGACCGCGGAGAGATCCTTCAGTTGGCGACTCATCTGGCCAGCGCACAGCACGCCCGCGACTCTTACGAGTTGGCGCTTGCGCTCGGAATCCTGTCGAGGATGCACCGCGAAGTGCTCGACGCACGACTCGCGCTGGTCATCGAGGCGCTCGAGCACCCGGAACTGACGAGCGGCGAAGCCAACAACCTTGCTGGGGCGCGCCGCATCGCTGCCGAGCGCATGCTGGATTCACCGGCTGCAATCGATCGGCTGCGTTTCGCGAGCAACACCTACTTGCTCTCTCACGAGGCGGACGAACTCGCCCGCCAGGTTCAACTGGTGGAGCCTCTTCCACGGAGCGGTGCGGTGCGGGTAGCGGTCGCACCGATGCCTGAGGCTGACCAATGGAAAATCGATGTCGCCTGTCGCGATGTCGACGGGCTGCTCGCCCACCTCACCGATGTGATCACCGAGCACGGCCTCGATATCACCAGCGCCAGCATTGCGACGTGGACCGACGGCGCCGTGCTCGACAGCTTCATCGTGACGACGCGTCAGCGGCCCAGCGCGAAGGACCTCTCACTCGCGTTCGAGGCCAGCCTTCGCAAACGTTTGTCACCCGTGGCAATGCCGACGTTGACGATCGAGTTCGACAATACGGCGTTGCCGTGGCACACGCTGGCGGTCGTCACCGGCCCAGACCGTCCCGGCGCGCTCCTTGCGGTAGGCGCTGCCTTCGCAACAGCGGGGGTTGTGCTGCACACTGCCCGCATCGCCACCAATGATCAGCAGGTCAACGACCGCTTTGCTGTCGGGGACCGCCTTGGACGCAAGCTTGACGGTGCGACGATGAACGCCGTGCGGACGGCGCTGGTCGAGGGGCGCACCTCGCGTCGGCTCGGCCGACGGCGCTGAGGCCGGTCCGCCACGCCGCCTCGGCGAACGCAACCGACACAGAGCGGCAATGCACTGGCGACGGCGACGAAATCGCGCACAGTTACTATCGAGCTCACGCCACTACAGGTCGACGTGCCGCAGTCGGGAGCGGCAATCGAGAGCGAAACGGTCCGCCGTGACGCACGGAGACTCCTGTCTCCGGTAAGGGGCAGTTTCCGGGTCGGGCATCTCACGATGCTCGACCCGGGAACATTCCACCGTTCGACGGCACGACGCTTCGACGGCGTCGCATGGCAAACGAACGCGAGCGCCACAGTGCCGAAACAATTCGGCCATGACTGCGAAACGTCCCCTCCGTATGGTGCGGTAACTCGTTGCAGCGCCGCGGCGAGCCGTTTGAAATGCCCCTCGAACACACAGGAGACAACGTGCGCACACGAGTGCCCAAATACCTACTCGGCGCGGCCTTTGGTGCCGTCGCCACAACCCTGCTCATTGGAACGACAGCGTTCGCTGAGGATGCAGATCCGATCACCGCCCTCGGCCAGCAGACCAGCCTGCTGTGGGTCGTCCTCGGTGCGGTCCTGGTGATTTTCATGCAGGCCGGTTTCGCACTCGTCGAAACAGGCTTCACGCAGAAGAAAAATGCAGGCGAGGTGATGAGCACCAACTTCGCCATCTTCGGCCTCGGGTTCGTGGGCTTCATGTTCGTCGGCTTCCCGCTCGCATTCTCCGGGTTCAGCTACGCCCCAATGGGCCTGACATCACCCATGAACGGCGACGGGCTTCCCGCAGTCGGAGGTGAGTTCACCGGCATCTTCTACTGGGGCTACAGCCATCTTGGCGACGCGGCGACGCCCGCGCTGCTCGGCTTCTTCCTCTACATGGTGGCCTTCATGGACACCGTGGCCACCATCCCTACCGGGTCGATGGCCGAGCGTTGGAAGTGGAAGAGCTTCGTCATCTGGGGCCTGTTCTGCGGAGCCCTGTACTACCCGTTGTTTGCTGCCTGGACGTGGGGCGGCGGCTGGTTGGCCAAGTCGTGGGAGACCATGCACCTGGGCGCTGGCTACGTTGACTTTGCAGGCTCCGGCGTCGTCCACGCCGTTGGTGGCGTGGCCGCGCTGGCTGGCGCCATCGTGCTCGGACCGCGCATTGGCAAGTTCGGCGCAGACGGCAAGGCCCGGGCCATTCCGGGCCACAACATCCCAATGGCCCAGCTCGGCTGCTTCGTGCTGCTGTTCGGCTGGTTCGGGTTCAACGCCGCATCGACCTTCAGTTCCACCGACATCCAGTTCGCCACCGTCGCGGCCAACACGGCAATCGCCGCCGCTGTCGGCGCCGTCGTCTCGATGTATTACATCACCTGGAAGAGCGGGAAGCCGGACCCGGGCATGATGGTGAACGGCATGCTGGCCGGTCTGGTCGCCATCACCGCGCCCTGCGCATTCGTTGCACCGTGGGCAGCTGCTGCCATCGGAGCCATCGCCGCCATCCTTGCAATCGAGGCAGTCTTTTTCCTCGAGCGGCGCAAGGTTGACGATCCGGTGGGCGCAGTCGCTGTCCACGGCGTGTGCGGTACCTTCGGCGTACTCAGTGTGGGCATCTTCGCCAACGGCACCTACGGTGCCGGTTGGAACGGTTCCAGCACCACCGGCGTTGCTGGCATCATTCAGGGTGAGTGGGGCCAATTGGGTGCACAAGCACTCGGCGCCGTCGTCATCTGGACTGTCATCTTCGGCATTGCGTTCGGGTTCTTCAAGATCCAGAACAAGATGACCAAGGGCGGCATCCGCACTTCCGAGGAGGATGAACTCAACGGCCTTGACCTGCCCGAGATGGGCGTCCTCGGTTACGTCGACTGAGAAGGAGAGCCACATGAAACTCATCACTGCAATTGTGAAGCCATTCAAGTTGGATGACGTGAAGGCAGCCGTCAAGGCTGCAGGCGTTGTCGGTATCACCGTGACCGAGGTACGCGGATTTGGTCGCCAGGGCGGCCACACCGAGGTCTACCGCGGCACCGAATACGACATCGACTTCGTTCCCAAGGTGAAGCTGGAGATGGTCCTGGACGAAGGCGCCGTTGACGGGGTCATCGAGGTATTGCGCGCTGCGGCCGCCACCGGCAAGATCGGTGACGGAAAGATTTGGGTGGTCGACGTCGACCGCCTGATTCGAATCCGCACAGGGGAAGAAGGACTCGACGCGATCTAGTCGTCGACTCACACGTCCGCGAGGGCCGTGACGGACCTGATCTTCGGATCGGGCTCGTCACGGCCCTCCGTCGTTGGATTGCCCGCGATCGATCCGTCAGCTGTCGGCGAGCGCCGCTTTGAGCCGCTCGCGAAGGAACTCATGCTGATCGGTGGGAAGTTTGCCCCCGTCACCGTTCTGCACATAGAAAACGTCGACAACCTCGTGCCCCAGCGTCGCGACCTTGGCGGAACGAATGTCCAGCCCGGCCGCCACCAACTCGTTGGAGAGCCGATACAGAACCAGGGTCCCGTCGGGGGCACGTACGTCGATCATCGTGGCGTGGTCCGACGCCTCGTTGCTGATCAGCACCTCCCGACGCGGCGTGGCAGCTGCCAGCGGCCGTCGTCGCGCCCGAGCGGTGATTCGCTGGGTCAGCCGGGCCGTGATGTCGAGCTGGCCGGCCAGGGCAGCGCGCAGGTCGTGCTCGATCCGGTCCCAGGGCACCGCGGTGCCCTGCGCACGCGACAGCCGAAATTCGTCGACAGCGGTGCCGTCGGGGCCGGTGTACGCGTCGGCGCCAAGAACATCCACACCGTGGAGCGACAACGTGCCAGCGATCAACGCGAACAAGCCGCTGCGGTCGGAGCTGGCGATTCGCAGCACCTCGAACTCGTCGTCCGTTGCGTGCTCGAGTTGGAGACCACCGTGTTCGTTCAAGGCCGCCACGACGGCAGTGAATCGGTTGGCATCGCTCGACGGCTCGTGCACGCGCCCGTCACCGCGCAGCAGGCGTGCGGTGCGATCGACGAGCTCGTCGACGAACCCTGCCTTCCAAGCCGACCACGCCGATGGTCCGGTCGCCCGACTGTCTGCCCGCGTGAGAGAGTCGAGCAGCTCCAGGCGACCCAAGCTCCGCACAGCGGCGGCCACATTGGCAGCGGTTCGCGGATCGCTGAGATCGCGCCGCGTGGCCGTCTCCGCAATGAGTAGATGATGCTCCACCAGCGCAATGAGTGTCTCGACATCGTCAGGCGACCAACCCATGCGATCGGCGATTCTGCTCACCAGCTCCATGCCGACTTGGGTGTGGTCCCCGGGGTGGCCCTTGCCGATGTCATGCAACAGCGCACCGCATAGCAGGAGGTCGGGGCGCGAGACTTCACGGACGAAGTCGCTCGCGTTCGCGACCGTTTGCAGGAGGTGGCGATCGACCGTGAAGGTATGGAACGCGTTGCGCTGCGGAAGGCTTCGAACATGGCGCCACTCGGGGAGATAGCGACTGAACAGGTCGTAGCGCTCCAGCGCTTCCACGGCGCCC
>JAYVVY010000126.1:0-13903 GCA_043786575.1 Ilumatobacteraceae bacterium | reverse complement strand
GGGTACGGTCCACTCGACACCGTCACTGCCGAGATGCTCGCCCGCCTGTGGGCCGTCAACATCACCGGCCCATTCCTCTGCTCACGCGAGGCTGCATGGCGAATGCGCACCGACGCGGGCGGCCGCGGCGGCAGCATCATCAACATCTCGTCGAAAGCTGCAGTGCTGGGCGGCCCCAACGAGTGGGTCTACTACGCCGCGTCAAAGGGCGCGCTCGACACCATGACAGTGGGACTGTCCAAGGAGTTGGCCAGCGTCGGCGTGCGCGTCAACGGTGTTCGCCCCGGACTGATCGAGAGCGACTTTCACCTGCACGCGCCTCCCGGTCGCGTTGAACGGATGGCCCCGATGATTCCGATGGAGCGCAGTGGCAGCGCCGCGGAGGTGGCAGGCGCCGTCGTGTGGTTGGCCTCGGCAGAAGCCAGCTACGTGACGGGCGCGTTCATCGACGTCACCGGCGGCCGCTGAGCGCCCAGCAGGAGTCGGCCGGCATACGCCGCGACCGCGGCGGTCAACAACGCGAGCGCAAGAACTGTTGGTGGCAGCGACTGCGGGCCGACGCGATCGAACAACTGCCCGACGACGAAGGGCATCAGTAAGCCGCCGATTCCGGATGCCGCGACCAGGGCTGACGTATTGCGCCCACTGAGCGCAAGGTGCGACTCGGCGAAGGCCAACATCGACGCGTATTGCGGGGCGACCGACAACCCGAAGAGGAGCGTCACGATCCACAGCATCGGGCCCGGCCCGTCGAAAGCCACGAAGAGCACAGAGGCTGCCACTGACATGCCGCTGGTGATTGCAACGGTCCAACCCGGCGTCACGTGGCGGGCCGTCCAGAGAGCCACGACTCGCCCCATCGCGAATCCAAAGCCGAACATCGAGGTCACGCCTGTTGCTGTTCCCGCATCGCCGTACTCGATCTGCTCCACGTACGTGTGAATCCAGTTGACGAACCCGGTCTCCATCGCCACGTAGGCAAAGAAGAACGCACAGATCACCGCGACATGCATGGTACGTGCACCACCCGCGTGGCTGCGCTCCACGGTCGCGAGGCGAGTGCGCACAGGTGATGGATGCGGCAACATCAACGACGCGCAGACGACAGTGAGCGCCGCCATCGGCAATGCAACGCCCCACACCGAGTCGAAGAAGTGCAACGAGCGGTTGACGAGAATCGGCGTCACCATCGCACCCAGCGCGAAGCACAAATGCAGCGAGTTGAGCAGTAGGCCAGGGCCTTCCGGCCGGCTCCACATCACCAACGTGTTACCGCTGACATCGCAGAGGCCACAGGCCCAGCCCAGCACGGCGAAGGCAAGCACGAGGAGGAGGAGCGACGGCGCCACTGCGATCAACGCGAGCGATGCGGTCGAGACGGCCATTGCGGCTACCCACCGACGATGCCCGCGGCCTCTGTCCAGCCCGTGGCCGGCGAAGACCGAGCCAGCGATGTACCCGGCCGACTGCCCGACGAAGATCCACGCGATTCCACCGTCGGTGGTGTGCACACGGTCGCGGAGATGCGAGAGCGCTGGCCCACCCAAGCTGAGTGCAATCCCGATCAGCAAGAAGCCGATCAGATATGCCGGCACCGGCGTGTCTCTCGAACGAGTCCTCATCGTGTGCTCAGGTGCAATCTGCATCGTGTCCCGAATCTACGCAGCGGATATGGTCGACCCTGCATGCAAGTCGTGGTGGTGCTCGCCCATCCCAACTCGGACAGCTTCAGCCACGCCATCGCCCACCGGGCGTGCGTTGGTTTGCGTGGCGCGGGCCACGAGGTGCACGTGCTCGATCTTTGTGCACAAGGCTTCCGCGCGGCGATGAGCCTGGATGACCATGTCGCCTACCACGGCGACCACCCCGCCATCGACCCGATGGTGGCCGATCACGGCGCGTTAGTGCTTCGCGCGGACGCACTCGTCTTCGTCTACCCCACGTGGTGGAGTTCGCTCCCAGCCATCCTCAAAGGCTGGCTGGAACGCGTGATGGTGCCCGGCGTCGCGTTCGTCTTCAACGACAAGGGCAAGGTCCGGCCGGGGCTCACCAATGTCAGGCGCATAGTCGGCATTAGCACCTACGGCTCGCCGCGTTCGTACGTGCGGCTCATCAATGACAACGGCCGACGCACACTCACTCGTGCCTTGCGGCTGAACACCGGCCTGCGCACCCGCACCTCGTGGCTTGGGTTGTACGCGATCGACAGCGCCACGGCCGCTCAGCGCTCCAAGTTTCTCGACCGCGTCGAGCACAGGATGCGGTCGCTGTGAAGGTCTACCTGGTCCACTGCCACCCGTCTGAGAAGTCGTTCACCGCGGCAGCGCGCGACCGCGCGCTCGCCGGGCTGCGCGCTGGTGGCCACGACGTGCGCGTGACCGATCTCTACGCAGACGGTTTCGTACCCGAGCTCTCGGCCTGGGAACGCACCAACCATCTGTCGCCTCCGGACACCAAGCCCGAGATCGCGACATACGCCGCGAACCTGCGCTGGTGCGAGGCCTTGGTGTTCGTGTACCCCACGTGGTGGGCGGGGCAGCCGGCAATGCTGAAGGGCTGGATCGACCGTGTGTGGGTAGCCGGTGTCGCCTACGAGCTGCCTGCGGGCGCCAACCGCATCCGTCCGCTGCTGCACAACATTCGTCGGCTGGTGGTGATCACCAGTCACGGCTCCAGCAAGCTGGTCAACTCGCTGGAAGGCGAAGGAGGCAAACGCACAGTCACCCGCTCGCTGCGGGTGCTGTGCAGCAAGAAGGCCCGAACGAAGTGGATTGCGCTCTACAGCATCGACACCACCTCCGACACGAATCGCGCGGCCCACTTGGATCGGGTTGAGAAAGCAATGCACGAGCTGCGCTAAGTACGTTCGAAGCGGGTCACGACTTCTACATGTGGGGTGTGTGGGAACAGGTCGAGCACGGTGGAGCCGGCGTGGCGGTAGCCGTGGGCCGCGAGGAGCTTGGTGTCTCGGGCCAGCGATACCGGGTCGCAACTGACCAACACCACCACCGGGGCGCCGGTGGCCGCCAACACCTTGGTGGCGTCGCGGCCAAGGCCGGCGCGGGCAGGGTCCACCACCGCCAGCTCGACGGGGTGCGGCGTCCACTCCTCGAACTGCATTCGTTGCACACGGGCTCGGTCTCCAAGGTTGACGACCGCGTCGGCGCATGACGATGGCCCGCTCTCGACAACGATCGCCTCAGCGACCCCGAGCGTGGCAGCGAACAGCCCAATGCCGCCGTACGCGTCCAGCAGTGGTCCACGCAGGTTGCGCAGCGCATCGCCACAGACGTCCTTGACAGTCGCGACCAACAAATCGGCAGCGGCCGGGCCGGACTGAAAGAACGACGCGGCCGTCACCCGCAGCCGCACGCCAGCGACGTCCTCGAACAACACCGACTCGCTCCCGATGGCCACGTGCGGGGCCAGACCGTCGAACCGAACACCACCCGACGTGGAGAACGCCGTCGCTTCACCAGTCGCAACGCTGATGCGAAGCGACAGCTCTTCGCCACCGGCGATTCGCACGGCCGACAACAGCGCTGCGAGTGCCGGATGAGCAACCATGCAACTGTCCAGTGCGACCACGCGGTGGCTGGCACCCTCACGCAGACCAACGCGACCATCGGGGGTGACGGCAAGACGCATGCTGGTGCGGTAGCCCCACGGGCTGACGCTGCCACCGACGCGAAGTTTGGCGTCGGGAAGCTTGGCCGTGCGGCGTAACGCGTCGGCAACGACATCAGCCTTCCACTGCAACTGCGCGGCGGGCGCGGCGTGTTGCCAACCACAGCCGCCGCATCCCTTCGCCAGTTCGGGGCACGGAGGGGCGACGCGATGCGGCGACGCATCCATCACCTCCACCACGCGGCCCTTGGCGAAGTCGCGCTTGTTGGTGGTGATGGACACGCGGACCGTTTCGTCGGGCAGGGCACCATCGACGAACACCACCCTGCCGTCGGCGAGGTGGGCAATCGCATCGCCACCGGCCGCCATCTTCTCGACGTGCACCACTTCCTCGTGCGGTCGCGCCTGCTCAGCCATCGTTGAGGAGCCTACGTCGCGCACTACTCTCGCAACCGTGCCTCGTATTGAGATTGCCCCCAGTGTGTTGCCCGCCGACTTCGCCCGCTTGGGCGAGGAGGTTGCTGCGCTGGAGGCGGCCGGCGTGGACCGCATCCAGTGGGACGTGATGGACGGCCAGTTCGTGCCCAACCTCACCTTTGGGCCAGACGTGATCGCCGCCGCCCGCAAGCACACCTCGCTGCCGTTCGAGGCGCACCTGATGGTGCTGACCCCCGACGTGATGGCCGCCGAGTACATCAAGGCGGGCTGCGAGCGGCTGATCGTTCACGCCGAGGCGTGCACGCACCTGCATCGCACCCTGGGCAACATTGCCGACCTGGGCGCCAAGGCTTCTGTCGCGCTCAACCCCGCCACACCAATCTCGGCGGTCGCGCACGTCCTCGACCTGGTCGACATGGTGCTGATCATGACGGTCAACCCTGGCTTCGGCGGCCAGAAGTACATTGCGACGATGGAGCCCAAGATTCGCGAGCTTCGTGCACTCATCGCCGCTGAGGGTCTGTCCGATGCTGTCGACATCGAGGTCGACGGCGGCATCGGGCCCGCCACAATCGCCGCGGCTGCGAATGCAGGAGCCAACATCCTCGTTGCAGGCAGTGCGTTGTACCGTGACCCGGAGGGCCTGGCACACGCCGTCGCCGACCTCCGGTCTCGGGCCGAGGCCGCCTACACATCCTGAGCCGCTCGCACCCAAGATTCGGCAACAGAGGAACTGTCGCGCACCCTTTTCGTAGAGTGCAGTCAGATGGCGTTGCACCGACTCACCACCCCCTATGGCCCGGCAGCCTTCCGCGCTCTGCGTGACGCGGTCGACCGAGTGCAGGGTGGCGACCCGCTGGCCGCCGTCACGGTAGTGGTCCACTCCAATGCGGTCGGTGTAGCCGCTCGCCGCTGGCTGGCGGCCAACGGCGGCATTGCGGCCGCCCAGTTCGTCACCGCCTTTCGCTTCGCCGAACTGTTGGGCGGCCAGGCACTCGCCGAGAGCGGTCGGCGCCCGGTCTCTACGCCCGTTGTCGACGTAGCTGTGCGCCAGGTTTTGGCCGAGTCGTCGGGAATCTTCGAGCCCATTGCGCACCATCAGGCCACCATCACGGCGCTGCGCAACACCTACCGCGACCTCCGCCATGTGCCGGGGCCACTGCGTCACCGACTGGCCCAGCACGGGTCGGTTCGCGGCCGCGAGGTCGCTCGCCTCTGTGGACAGGTACACCGCTCACTCAGCGGTCAGTGGTACGACGAAGCAGACCTCCTCGAGGCTGCGTGCGGCGCTGTTGCGAAGGCGCCCGGCCGCACGGTGGTGCTCCTGCCACAGCGACTGCGTCCTAGCGAGCAGGCGCTGTTCGATGCTCTGGCGGCGCACGGCGACGTCGTGCTGCTGGAAGGTGAGTTCGCCGCGCCGGCCGGTGTTCCTCTGGAAGTCGTCGATGCCTCTGATGCAGACGAGGAAGCTCGCGAAGCGGTCCGCTGCGTCGTGGCCGCGGTCCACGAGGGCACCCCGCTGCACCGCATCGGCATTGTCTGGCCGCGCAACGATCCGTACGCGCGGCTCGTCGGGGAACACCTGCATGCCGCCGGTATCGCGTGGAACGGTCGCCCGGGCATTGCGGTGCACGAGCGGCTCGCCGCTCGCCTGGTGCTCGATCTCCTGCGGCTCGACCGTCGCGGCATCCGTCGCGCAGATCTGTTCGCGCTGCTCGCCCACGTACCGGCTCGTCTCGCCGACAACACCGTTGTTCCGCGGCAGCGCTGGGAACGCCTGTCGCGAGACGCCGGTCTCTCCGGAGATGCCGACTGGAACGAGCGACTCAGCGCGTACAGCGCCCGTATCAGGCTGCGCGGTGGCGAGCGCGACACTGCCGACGCCGACGCGGCGCTCGACCTGCAGGGGTTCGTTGCGGACCTGCGCAGCCAGCTGGGTGCGCCCGACGAAGAGCTGCCGTGGCAGCACTGGGCAGACCTCGGGCACCACTTTCTTCTCCTCTGGCTCGGCGGCGACCGCGGAGTACGGGCGCTGCCTCCCGATGAGTTCGAGGCCTTCACCGCGGTGCAGGCCTCACTCGACCGGCTCGGCCGGCTCGATGCGTTGGCGCAGCCCGTGACCCGCACCAACTTCGCCCACACTCTGGAGTCCGAGCTGCAGAGCGCGCCTGGTCGTGTGGGGCGCATCGGCGTGGGGGTCCATGTCGGGCCGCTGTCGTTCGCCGTCGGTCAACCCTTCGGGCTGCTCGTGGTGGTTGGCGCGTGCGAAGGTTTGCTGCCCGCTCCCCCGCCGCCGGAGGCTTTGTTGGGCGACAGCGATCGGGCACTCACCGACGGTGCCCTGCCGGTCAACGCGGACCTTGCGGCGGACCAGCAGCGCCAGCTGTGGGCGGCGTTGGCCGGAACAGAACGGGCAGTGCTACTGACCCCTCGCGGCGACCTGCGAGCCACGGCGTTGCGGCAGCAGTCGCGCTGGGTTGCGGAGCTGGCAGTCACCTCCCCGACTCACACGCGGTCTGTGCCGTCGTTCGCCGCCGGGCTGGCAGACGCAGCGTTTCCCGCAACACTCTCGCAGCATCGCATTCGGGCGCTCACACATGCCAGCCGCTCCGGCCAAGCCGTGGCGCAGCATCCGTTGATGCGGCAGCTCGAACCACTGCAGCTCGGCGCGGCGATGATCGCCGCACGCTCACTTCCCGTCCTCACGGAGTACGACGGCGACCTCAGTGGCCTGGACATCGATCCGTTGGGCGCTCGGCCGGTCTCGCCCACGCGGCTGGAGGCATGGGTCAGCTGCCCGCATGGCTGGTTCATGCAACACGTGTTGGGTGTGGAGGCGGTCGAGCAGCCCGACGAACAGTTGCAGATCACCCCACGAGACCGCGGCACACTCGTCCACGATGCACTCGATCTCTTTCACCGTCGCGTCATTGCTGGTGAACTCTCACAGCCGGATGCAGGCGGCTGGGGGCCAGTGCACTTCACCGCCCTGCAGGCCGCCTTCGATGAGGTGGCCGGCCAGTTGGAACAACAGGGCGCCACGGGCCGCACAGCGTTCTGGCACAGCGAGCAGGGCCGGCAGCGCTACGAACTGGCCACGTGGCTGCAGCGCGACAGCCAGCTGGTGGCAGCGCGCTCGGCACAGATAGTCGCATCGGAGTACCGCTTCGGCTTCGGCGACGTCGCTCCTGCCGAGCTGACCCTCAGCGATGGAACTGTTGTTCGTATGCGCGGCTCGGTCGACCGAATCGACCGCTGCGCAGACGGCAGCTTGGTGGTCACCGATCACAAGACAGGTCGAGCCGACCCCTATCGCGACATCACCAGCGTCGACCCCACCGCAGGCGGCACCAAGCTTCAGCTGCCGGCATACGCAGCGGCCGCACTCGCGCTCGATGCCGAGCAACGCGGCTCAGCGGGGCACCAACCGTCGGTCCTTGCGGAGTACGGGTTCTTTGGCAAAGGCCAGTACTCGCGGGTGACCGCAACCATTGGCGCTGACGCGTGGCCACAGGTCACCGGCGCGCTGCAGCACATCATCAACGGCATTCGCTCAGGTGTGTTCGTGGCCCGGCCGGAGAAGTCGCAGTTCCGTCTCAGCTTCGTGTCGTGTGAGTACTGCGACCCAGATCACCTTGGCACCGCCGAACGATGGACGCAATTCGAACGCAAGCTGGCCGACCCTCGCGTGGCGGCCTTGTTGGGCATCGCCGACGACGCTCAGGAGCACGACGAGGTGCCGAGTGTCTGAGCAACTCGACCTGTTCGCCGCGGCCACCCTCGCGGTGCCCCCGGTACCCGTCGCGTCACAGCTGCCGCCGGCACCGGACCAAGTAGATCGAAATCTCGTCACCGGGGCACTCCTCACCACCTTGTTCGTGGAAGCGGGGGCAGGCAGCGGAAAGACAACAGCGTTGGTGCAGCGCGTCGTCAACCTGATCATGAGCGGTGTGCCAGTTGGTCGCATCGCCGCAATCACCTTCACTGAGAAGGCCGCTGCCGAACTGCGCCACAAGATTCGTCGTTCGCTGGAAGCCGCGGTCGCTGGCGCCGCCACCGGCAACGCCAGTGCGCAGGCCGCGCTGGAGGATCTGGATCAGGCACCCATCGGCACCCTGCACGCGTTCGCACGGCGGCTGCTCAGCGAGTTCCCCGTCGAGGCAGAGCTGCCACCGCAGTTCGGCGTGCTCGACGAAGTACAGAGCGCCACCGCCTTTCACGAGCGCTTCACCGACTTTCTCGAGACGCTGCTCGATAACCCTCAGTCCGTGCGGCTAGTCGACCTCTGCCAGCACGACAACTTCGGCATCGACCGTGGTGGCCGCATCATGGCCGAGGACTTCCAAGCCAACTGGGACCTCGTCGCCGAACGAGTCTCGTCCACCGCACCGCCACCCGTGCAAGAACTAGCCCTGCAGTCGCAGATCGCCACACTCTGCGCCGCCGTTGCCGCCTTCGACCCTCCGCCCGACGACACGCAAGCCGCCACGTGCGCCGACTTCTCGGCGCGAGCGCGGGTGATGTCGAGCCCCCTCCCGCTCGGTGAGTTGCTGCGCCAATTCGGCGAGTTCTCCAAGATCAAAGCGAAGGGAGGCGACGCCACGAAGTGGAAGAAGCACCATGGGTCAGCCGACGTGCTCCCCGCCTATCGCGAAGCTGTGGTTGCCGCCGTCACCGCCGCGGCGACGGCGATCAAGCAGTGCAACGAAGAACGGCGACTGACCCTCGGTGCACTCCTGCGCGACTTCACCCTGGAGTCCGTGCAGCTTCGCCAACGCGACGGTGAACTCGAGTTCCACGACCTACTGGTGTTGGCCCGCCAGCTGGCGGCCACCAACGCCGATGTTCGCGAACAACTGCACCAGCGATACACCCATCTGCTGCTCGATGAGTTCCAAGACACCGACCCCATCCAGCTGGAGCTGGCCGTGCGGATCACAGCCGCTCCGGCCGACCAGGCCGACGATTGGAAGACGCTGCGGCCACTGCCCGGCCGGCTGACGGTGGTGGGCGACCCGAAGCAGAGCATCTACCGCTTTCGTCGCGCCGACATCGCCCAGTTCCTTCAAGCGAAGGATCAAATCGGCGCCGAGCGCGCCACTCTCTCGGCCAACTTTCGCAGCGCCGGCCCAGTGATCGCGTGGGTCAACAAGACGATGGGCCAGCTGATTCAGTTCGAGCCGGACGTGCAACCTGCCTACGAGCCATTGATTGCCGCCCGCCACGGCGGCCACACACACGGCACCGTCACCGTGCTCGGAGCGGAACCACACAGCAACCTTCCACGGGCGGCGGCCGAAGTGTTGCGCGAGGAGGAAGCCACCGACGTCGCCGCCATCGTCGTGCAGGCCCTGGCGGAAGGCTGGCCGGTATGGCGCGACGGAGTGCTGCACCCGTGCGAGCCCGGCGACATCGCCATCCTCCTGCCGTCACGGCTGTCGCTTCCCGCGCTGCAGGTGGCGCTCGCCGCGCGCGAGGTCCCCTATCGTGCGGAGAATAGTTCGCTGGTCTACGCGGCGCCGGAGATTCGGGCGCTGATGTTGGCGCTGCGCGCCGCTGATGACCCAACCGACGAGCTCGCCATCGTCTCAGCCCTGCGCACGCCCCTGTTCGGTTGCAGCGACCGCCATCTCTACGAGTGGAAGGTCACGCACAACCAGCCGTGGCGGCTGATCACCGAGGCCCCAACGGAACTGGAGCCTCACCCGGTTGCCCGCGCTCTCGTGTGCCTGCGCGAGGTCTCCGAGCGGATCAAGAACAGCACACCATCGCAGCTGCTGTCGTGGCTAGTGGACCAGCGGTGCGTGATGGAGCTCGCCCTCGCTCAGCGCGACAGCCGCGATGTATGGCGGCGCGTACGGTTCGTGGTCGACCAGGCACGCGCCTGGAGCGAGGCCGGCGGTCACGGCGTACGACGATACCTGCTGTGGACGCGGCTACAGGGCGATGAGGGCCGTTTCGTCGCCGAGACAGTGCTGCCCGAAACCGATCACGACGTAGTGCGCATCATGACCGTGCACGCTGCAAAGGGCCTGGAGTTCCCCATCACCATCGTGTCGGGTCTCACGGCAACGCCCAATGGCGTGCGGGGTCGACGCGTCGTGTGGCCTGCAGGTACGTGGACGCTCAGCGAGAAGGACGACCCCACCTACATTCAGTTCGCGCCGGTGGATGAGCAGATGAGCGTGGCGGAGCGTCAGCGGCTGCTGTACGTGGCGTGTACGCGAGCGATGGATCACCTCGTGGTCTCGCTGCATCGTGGCGAAAGGTCGAATCGGTCCGCCGCGCACGACCTTGCGCGAGCCAGCGAGGGTGCAGCACACCATTCGTTCGTGCGTACCGACGCCGTCATGCCGCCACCCGCCTCAACAGCCAGCGAGCTGCCGTGGGCCGACGAAGGAACGTGGTTCGCCACGTGGCAGGCAGACCTCGCCGCGGCAAGTCGTCCGGCGGCTCTCAGCGCCACCGCGCTCGCCGCCCGCCTCACCAAGCCCCACACGCCAGCCACGACAACACTCACGACAACACTCACGACAACAGCCGACCCTGGGTTGCTCAAAGACCCGGTCGATCTTGATCTGCCGCCGTGGCAGCGCGGGCGGTACGGCACCGCGGTGGGTCGCGCCGTCCACGCCGTTCTGCAATTTGCAGACCTGCGGACGGGCGCGAACATCCCTGCACTGTCGGCTGCCCAGGCCGCTGCCGAGGGCGTGATCGGCCTTGAGCGCACTATTGAC
Organism: Ilumatobacteraceae bacterium; assembly: GCA_043786575.1. GTDB lineage: Bacteria > Actinomycetota > Acidimicrobiia > Acidimicrobiales > Ilumatobacteraceae > UBA668. Next base: position 3,101 of record JAYVVY010000126.1, on the reverse strand, counting down.
CGGCTTGCACGCTCGGCGCTGCAGGCACCCATCGTCGCGCAGGGTCAGGCGGGGCAACACTGGCGAGAGCTGTTTGTTGCCACCCAGATCGCGGGCACCGTTGTCGAGGGTTACATCGACTTACTTGTTCGCCACCGCGACCGTGGGCTGGTGGTGGTGGACTACAAGACCGACCAGATCGCCGATGGCCCAGAGCGCGCCCAACGCCTGGCCCGCTACGGCATTCAGCTGGCCGCCTATGCGCTGGCACTCGAGGAACTGCTGGGCGAACCCATCGCGGCCGGAGTCTTGGTGATGTGCCGACCATCTGGTGCGGCCGAGCAGGTCGATATCCCCGACTGGTCGGCGCTCTGCGACGAACTACGGGTTCGGCTGGTCGACGGCGGGTGAGGCTGGCTGGTGCTGCCGAGGCCGCATCTTCTTGGGCGCCGGCTGAGTCATCGAGATGTCACGCAGCGATCGCCCGACGGCGAAGAGTGTGTGCTTGACCAGCACCAGGAGGAGAAGGATCGCAAATGCAACACCGAGCGGCCTGAGCACCGCCGACAGCAACGACGTTCCTTGACCCTTGAGCGGCCGTAGTACACCAGTGTCGACCGGCCCACCGCCAGCCTCGAGCGTGCGCACCGGGTCCTCCACTCGCGGACAATCGACATCGCTGTCGTTGGCACCGATGACGGCATCGCCGCCGAACAGTGGTGCCGCCTCGCGCACGGTGCTGACCAAGACCCCGGTGGACGCGCTCACCGCGACGCCAATGATGTAGTGCGAACCAACGGTGAGAAAGTGCGTCTCATCGCCATAGTGCACGTCCACCAGCCGACCGCTGACGAAGCCGTCGAGGCTGCCGGCCAGCACTCGCTCCAGCCGAAAGCGAGCGGTGGTCGGCGGCACGTCGGTGTAGGCCAATTGCGCCACAAACACTGCCGTGGCCGGTGCAGGAACCGCACAGCCGGTCGGTACGACGACGAGCGGCCCCAATGCAGGCGGCAGCTCACCGGGCGCCAACGTGATGGACGGAGCCACCGTGTCCACTGATACGGCCGGGTCGACTGGCACGGCGGTTTCCACTGATACGGCCGTGTCCACGGGCGCAGCAGGGTCGACAGGATCGGTGGGCGGGGCGGCCCAGACGCGCCCCGTGCAGCTCATCACGGCCAACAGGCCAAGGCACACCCACCGAACACTTCTCATCGGTAGGCCACGCTAGTGAACCATTGGCGCGCCAGGGTGTCAGCGACCGTGAAAGCGAGGTGCGCGCTTTTCCACGAAGGCCATGATCGCCTCGGGCGTGTCCTGAGTTCCGAAGTTGATGGTCTGCGCCATGCCCTCGTCGTCGAGCGCTTCCTCCATCGTGACCTGCATGGAGTTGTTCAGCAACCGCTTCGTCATCGCCAACGAGATCGGTGGGCCAGCAGCCAGGCGAGTTGCCCAGTCCTGCACGAATGCATCCAGCTCCCCGTCGGGCAGCACCCGATTGACCAGGCCGATGCGCTCCGCCTCGGCAGCGTCGATGATGTCGGCGAAGAACGCCAGTTCCTTGGCCCGATGCAGTCCAACGCGGCGCGGCAGCACCCACGAGCCGCCAAAATCGACGCTCAGGCCGCGCTTGGCGAAGATCTCCGAGAAGCGAGCGGTCTCCCCCGCCACCACCAGGTCGCACCCCAGCGCGAGGTTGCAGCCAGCACCAACAGCAACCCCGCGGACCTTGGCAATGGTCGGCTGCGGCAAACGGTGCAACGCGAGGGCTACGTCGCCAACGTGGCGCATTGCAGCCAGCTGATGCTGGCGCGCACCGCCACCAGTGAGGTCTGCCCCGCTACAGAACTCGCCGGCCGCGCCAGTAATGACGACCGCCCGATCGTCGGACGAACCAGCGATCTGGCGAAAGGTGCTGAGCAGTTCGTCCCACATCACTGCGTTCATCGCGTTCATCTTCGCGGGGCGGTCGAGCGTGATCGTGACGATGCCATCGGCGCGGAAGACTTGCACTGTTTCCATGTGGGGCGACGATACTGAGGGCATGGGTCTCAACCCGCACCGCAAGCACGTGCCGCGCAAGTCCGACTTCCTCTTCGTCGGACTCGCCGCTCTCGCCTGCGTGGCGTTACTCGCCTGGGCATTCCTCGGCTGATGTCGACGCCGGCGCGCTCGACACCAATGACCGCTAGAACGCGCCCTCGATGACATCCACGTGAGCGCCCACCACCGCCGCCACATCGAACCTCACCGTGATGACACCTGCCGGACGAAACTCGGTGAGCCACATCGCCGCCAGCCGGCGTAACCGGCGCTGCTTCGCCCAGTTCACCGCACCCTGCGGGCCGCCGAACTCGCTGCTCGCCCGAGCCTTCACCTCGCAGAAGACCACGACGTCGTGGCAGCGCAGAATCAAGTCGACCTCACCGGCAGTGCAGCGCCAGTTACGGGCAACCACCTCGTAGCCGCGCCGCAGGTACCACCGCGCTGCCTCGTTCTCGCCGAATCGACCGCGAGCCTTCGCCGCCAACGACGGCTGTCGCGACGGCGAGGCAACACCGGTCAGATCTCGACCGGGGGAAGCTCCTCCACGTTCACGTCCTTGAACGTGAGTACGCGCACCTTCGGAATGAACCGGGTCTTGCGGTACATATCCCATACCCATGCGTCAGCCAACTCCACTTCGATCACCGGGCGCGAAGGGTCGCCGGTGACGGTGACGTTGACTTCGTTGGCCAGGTAGAAACGGCGCTCAGTCTCCACGGCATAGCGAAACATGGCCGCGACGTCTTGGTATTCCTGAGCGAGTTGGAGCTCTCGCTCGGCCTCGAAGTTTTCGAGATCGTCAGAACTCAAAGTGGGTGCTGCTCACACCAAGAACGAACGCCGATCAGGCGTCGCGCTTTTCCTTGATCTTGGCCCGCTTACCAATGCGATCGCGCACGTAGTACAGCTTGGCCCGGCGAACATCGCCGCGCTTCAGAACTTCCAGCTTGACCACCGTGGGGGTGTGCACCGGAAAAGTGCGCTCGACCCCTACGCCGTAGCTGAGCTTGCGAACCGTGTAGGTCTCGTGCACGCCACCGCCCTGACGGCGAATGATGTTGCCCTGGAACACCTGC
>JAYVVY010000125.1:0-2022 GCA_043786575.1 Ilumatobacteraceae bacterium | reverse complement strand
CATTTCTGCTGGCCGATCGTCAACGATTGTCATGTGTGCCATAGTACATGTGTTCGTACATCATTCCAACAGATATCCCATATTTCATATACCTTTCAGCGATACACAGTGCGATGAGATCGCCACCGCCGATGCACTCTGCGTGAGCGGCTCGGCACCGGATCCGACGATGTTCGGTGTGCCTCGGATCGCGGCCAGCGCATCTGTCGTTTCATTGCTGACCTTGCCCCAATTGGGAACTTCGGTGTGGTCGTCGGTCACTTCGAGAGACGAATGACAAGCAGCACCGACACGACATCGCCGTCGTCAAGCTCTTCGGCGTGACGCACGACGTCCTTCACTGGCACGAGGTAGCCGCCGTTCTTCGGAAACAGTGATGTTGTGTACTCCGTATGGCCAATGTATGCCGTGACGGGAATCATCCCCCAGCCGTAGCTGGCGAACGACCACTCCTCCTTCAGCATACGACACTCATCCGCGGGCACCGCGATGAAGTGGAACGGCGACGGGCCATGCCAGGGGAAGATCTCGCCGGTGAACTCAATCTCCACCCGCGGCTCCGGCCTCCGCGTCGGCCGCCACATCAACGACTGCCATCACATCGAGGCCACCCTTGCGGCCTGCGGGGTCGGCGACCTCGACCACCGGGTCGTCCCTGTCATCGAACTCCAGCCGTAGTGCGCGGCTCATCACCGCGTGCATCATGTACGTCGTGGTGATGTACGTGAACTCGAGAATCTCCTCGTCGCTGAGGTGCTGGCGCAGCGCATCGAACACGCCGTCGGGCACCCGACCGTGCTGCAGGGCCAGCGCATCGGCGTATGCCAGCACAGCCCGCTCCACGGGTGACCAGCAGTCGGCGACCGACCAGGCAGGAATGGCTGCCACCTGCTCGTCAGTGAAGCCAACATCGCGACATGCCTTGCAGTGTTGGCTGAACACGAATTGACTGCCCACCGACCAGCCGGCGCGGATCTGTCCCAGCTCGCGCAATTTCGGCGACAACGTACGGTCAGCGGATCGGTAGAACTGGAAGCCAGCGGTCGTGTGGTCAAAGGCGTCTGGCACCAGCGCGAAAACCGTCCACCAGTTGCCCGGCGTGCCGCTCGCAGTGCCCGGATCGACCACAGGATCGCGCTCGCCGAACAGCATCGAATAGACCGCCTGAGCAAACGGGTGGGCATCATCCTTGGAGACTTCACGCAAGCGGGGCATGCCCGAACCGTACCGCGCCCAGTTCTCCAGCTGGCACCCGCAGGCTGCCTCAGGAGAGGCGCTCATGCGTCAGAATGTGAGCCTCACGCAGGAGCACAACATGGATGTTCGAACCTTTGACGATGCACGCTCCGCAGTAGCGCAGGGCGTGCCCGTACACGAAGCAGCCCGCGCCCTTGTCAAGGCGCTGACGCCCCAGGAACGGTTGTGGTGCCTCGATGGAGACGCGCCGACATGGGCGGGCCTGAAGTTCCTCAATCACGACGGCTACCACAAGGCGCCCTTTCGGGCCGGCGAGGTCGAGCGCGTCGGCCTAGCCGGCGTCAGCTTCAGTGACGGCCCTCGTGGGGCGGTGGTCGGCAATGCCACTTGTTTCCCCGTCTCGATGGCCCGCGGCGCCACATGGGACCCAGCGCTGGAGGAGCGGGTCGGCGAGGCGATCGGACTCGAGCTACGCGCGGTCGGGGCCAACCTCACGGGAGCAGTGTGCATCAACCTGTTGCGTCATCCAGCGTGGGGCAGAGCGCAAGAGACCTACGGCGAAGACCCGCATCATGTCGGCGAGCTGGGGGCCGCACTGACGCGCGGGCTGCAGCGTCACGTCATGGCGTGCGTGAAGCACTTCGCCTGCAACTCGATGGAGAACGCTCGCTTCACGGTGGACATCGACGTCGACGATGTCGCCCTGCACGAGGTGTACCTGCCTCACTTCCGCCGGGTGATCGACGAAGGCGTCGCCTCGGTGATGTCGGCGTACAACATGGTGAACGGCGAATGGTGCGGCGAGAGCCACGCGCTGCTGACCGA
>JAYVVY010000124.1:0-18290 GCA_043786575.1 Ilumatobacteraceae bacterium | reverse complement strand
GAACGACAGCGCACCCGCGGGTCGGCCCTGTGCAGCGGCGTCGGCACCGTAGGCCAGGTCCACCGGGATATCGATCTGGTAGCGGCCGCCAACCTTCAGACCGACCAGCCCCTGGTCCCAGCCCTGAATGACTGTGCCGGCACCCAGCACCACAGGAATTGGGGCACCGCGGTCGTAACTGTTGTCGAACGGTACGCCGTCAACGCTGGTGTAGCCGAGGTAGTGAACTTCCATCGTGTCGCCAACCACGGCGCCCTCGCCCGTGCCTTCGGTGATGGTGGTCACCTTCAACTCCGTCACGGGCTGCGCGGGAATCGACACCTCCGGCTTGGGTGGCGCCGTGGTGGTAGGCGCGTTGGGGTCGACCGTCGTGGTCACGTCGCCAGCGACGGCAGTGGTGGTCGTCGTGGAATTGGAGTCGTCGCCGCCCCCGAAAATGGCTATGCCACCGACCAACACCACAACGGCTCCGATGATCAATGCAACTCGCAGGCCGAGGCGCTTGGACTTGTCTTTGCGCGCTTGCTTGGCGAGCTCCTCCAGTCGCAACTGGCGATTGGCCTTTTGTCGTTCACGCTTGGCGGTACCCACGAGGAGTGGAGGCTACAGGGGCGCGCACCGACCTGCCTCGCCAACCGTTTTGCAAGGATTGTTCAACTTTGTGACGCGCCGTGCCGATATCTCCCGACGTAGGTGGAGACGAAAGGGTCGCAACGCATGAAGCGGACGGAGCATTTGGGTGCGCGAGCACTGGCCGCAGTGGGCCTTGTGGCGACGCTCTGCTACCTGATTTGGCGCGTCGGCTTTTCGATGCAGGACACCGAACTCTGGTTGGCGCTTCCCACACTTGCAGTGGAAGTGGTTGGTTTCCTCGGTGCAGCGGCGTTGGCCTGGGCGTTCTGGCCTGTTCCGGCTCGACGTCGGGCCAACGGTGGTGCCATCGTCATCGCGCCGGTCAACGCCGTGGTCCGAGTTGATCAGCAATCGGTCCACGAGGTGCGCGCCACCCTGCTTGCGCTGCGATCGGTGCAGAATGTCGACAGGGTCGTACTGCTCGACCTCTCCGCGCGGCCGGCGCTCGCGGCGCTGGCCACTGAGTTTCAGACCGTGTACGCCGCGACTGATGCGGCGGATCACAATGGGCTGCGAGTCATGCTGGCCGCAGTACGTGCCCCGCAGTTCCTGTTGATCGATGCGGGCGACATTCCGACGGGCGACATCGTCGAGCGGTTGATGACCGACTTCAGCGACCCACGCGTCGCAGTGGTGCAGGGGATGGGCGTGTCGCCAGCTGAGGATTCGGTTGAGCACGGCTCGAATGGTCGCCACGAGATGCTGTTCGAGCGCACCTCGCTCAATCCGGCGCTGGGGTCCCGTGGCAGCGCTGTCTGGTTAGGCACCGGCTCGCTGGTTCGCACTGACGCACTTCGCGACCTTCGATTTGAGACCACTTCCGCGTTGGAGGCTCAGTGGTTCGCAGGTGTGCAGTTGCTCGCCGCTGGTTGGAGGGTCACCGCCCCGGGCGACGTTCCAGTCGTTGCGCAGCGCCCGGTTCAGTCGGAACAGGCCGTCTCGGAGGATCGTCTGCAGCGGGCGCGAGCCGCGCGGCACATTGTGTTTGGACGCGCAGGTGTATTGCGATCGCGGTCGTTCACCGCAGGGCAACGTCTGGCGGTTGTGGCGTGGGCTGTGCGTCCGTTGTCGGGCATTCGCCGCGTGGTGTTCCTTGTGCTCCTGAGTTCGGCGATCCTCGCCGGTGAGGTTCCCTTCCACGCCTCGGCCACCGTGTTGGTGTGCGGCTGGCTGCCCGCGTTTGCCTACACGTCGCTCGGTCTTGCGTTGCTCAGCGGTTGGACATTGCGCCCGGGTGACCGCACCCGTTGGTCGCTGCACTCCATGGGTGCGGCGTGTCGCAGTCTGCGATCTGCGAATGACCGGCCCGTTCGCCGGGCACCGATCGTTGCGCTGCCCAGCCCACAGTACGGCGCCGGATTGGTGATTGCGGTTGTCGCGCTCAGCGTCATCCTTTTGCTTCGCGGTGTCAGTGACCGTGTCACTCACACACTCGGCGCGATGCCGCAGTCGTCGCTCATGGTGCTGTTGATCGTGACGCTCTGGACTCTCGGTATCTCGTTGGACCTGATGCATGTGTTGGCACGTCGCGCGCAGCTGCGTGGCACCTCGCGTGTGGTGTCCTCGCTACCGGCCACGCTGGGCGAACGTGCGGTCAGCATTGTTGACCTCACGGCGTTGGGTGCTGGCCTGATCAGTCAGACTGGTGTCGATATCAGCGAGCGCCTGTTCTTGGACTCAGCGATTCCCACACGCTCGGGTGTCACCACGATGCGCGTGCCGTGCATCGTGCGCAATGCGTCGCGCCGGGCGGATGGCGACTTCCGTATCGGAGTTGAGTTTGGTGACGTGAACTCGGCCACCGCCAACGCGCTGGCCGAGTTCTGCACCATCGAGCCGATCTGGGAACGCCTTGGCACGGTGCCGTCCAGCACGCCGGTCCTTGCTCAGCACATGATCTACGTCGAGGAGCCCGAGACCGAGCCGACGGCTGGCCGTATGGCTGTTCGACTGGTGTCGTTACTCGCACTGGTCGGCGCGGTGGCCAGCTCGGTGCCGACCACCGTCGATGCTTCGGCTTCGCTCAACCACCGCGTGAGCGGCGTGGTCGTAGCCGTCGGGAAGCCCGCCATTGATCAAGCTGCTGACCCAACTGACACAACGGCTGATTCCACTGCTGCTCCGATTTCGGTACCGGACACGATCGTTGTTGACACGAGCGTCTTCACCACAGTGGTGGAGACGACGTTGGAGTCGAACCTGACGACAACCACTGCGGCACACGAGGTGTCCATTGGCGACCCGGCTCCGGTGCCAGGCGCCGTTGTGGTGGCTGTCTGCTCGCTGGACGCCGGGCTCGACGGCGCGTGGGGCACCAGTGACGATGTGTATGCCGCGCCGGTGTCGGCGATCACCGACTACGACGGCACCTATCAACTCGACCTCGTTGGTGAAGCCTGCTGGGCGACGGTTGCACCCCCCGAGCTGCTCACCGATCCCGCCGGCGGCGAAGTTGTACTCACCGCCCTGGACATCAGCAAGCCGTCAAGCAGTGGCCGTCGCGTTGTTGTGGAGCGTGCCGTCACCTCGCCGGAAGTACCGACAGTTGAAACGCCGCAGCAGCCGTTGCCTGAAGGTGCATCGTTGCGGTTGCTCGATGCGCGGGGCCGCACCGTCGGCAGCGTCAAGGGCGACGTCGTGCGCGGGTTCCGGTTCGAGACGACCGCTGAAAGGGCGCTGCCAACCCCTGCGGCCGCTCAACTGTCGACGACGGCCGTGCACGACAGGTCCACGCTGTCGATCTTTGTGGTGGTGATCGCTGCGCTGTTGGCGCTGAGCATTCTCTTGGGCCTCGCCCGTCCGCGCTCGGCGCGAGCGCAGCCGTTACATGTCGGCTGACGTGTCGTCGTCGCCATCTGCAGCCTTCGCAATGAGGTATCCAATGGCGCGCTCGGCCTTTGGGTACCTCCTCGCCAGCTTCCAGAAGTCGGCTCCGTGACCGTCGACTTCCAGGTGCGCCAGCTCATGGACGATGACGTAGTCGACCACCCAGTCGGGGAAAGCCGCCAGCCGATTGGAGATTCGAATGTGGCCGGTGGTCGTCGTGCACGAACCCCAGCGACTGACCATGTCGTCCGCCCAGCGGATGTCGCGTGGTCGTGGCAGTTCGTAGCGGCGGGCGAGCGTGGTCGCGCGTGCAGTCAGATCGATGCGGTCGGCCGACATCTTACGCCTGAAGCTGGCCGACATCTTCGCGGCCCACATCTCGGTCTCGGCACTGCTCATCCAGCTGGGCACGGTGACAGTGAGCACGCCGACGTGCAGCTGTGCGCCGACGGTGCGCTTGCGACGAGCGGAACGGATGATGTTGACGCTGAACGGTTCTGGCGGAGTGGCGTCGACGTGTTCCGGAGCCGGCGTGCGGACGGGTTCGAAAGGAGCCGGCGAGAAGAGCTCCGGGCCGAAACCGGGCAGCGGTTGCGCGTTGTTCACGGGTGGCTACAGCGTGTCGCCGAAGGATTGTGGGTCGATCAGGTGCACGACGTCGCCGGGTGTGACGCGACCGTCGACGTGCACGTCGAACCAGCAGCCGCCCAGGTTGGTGAAGCGGACGTCGTCCGCGCCTATCGACCGTCGCAACGTGCGCAACAGGCCAGCGTGAGTGACGACCAATACTTCGCCGCCGGGGTGCTCGGCGGCAATCCTGCGCAGCGCAGCCACAGCGCGCTCGGCGACTTCCTCGGCCTGCTCGGCTCCTTCGGGCCGCCGGTGCTCGGCCAGGTAGTTCGGCCAGCCAGCCTCGATCTCGTGAATCGTCAGTCCTTGCCAAGGGCCGAACGCCTGCTCCATCAGCCCGGGGTCCGCCTGCACGGGGCCGATGCCCAGGGCTTCGGCGATGATTGCCGCCGTGTACGCCGCTCGTTGCAGCGTGCTCGCCCAGACAGCGTCGAAGGTGCCCAGCACTTCCGACGCTGCCACTGCCTGCAGCATGCCGGCGTCGGTGAGCGGTGGGTCGGCCTGGCCCTGCCAACGACCGACCGCGTTCCATTCGCTCTCGCCATGGCGCAGCGTCAACACACGAGTGACGGGGTTGGCAGTCGGCGGCACTTGGTGGAGGGTAGCTGTCACCGTGCGCATCACGGCCACTACCATGCCCCTATGGCCACGCTTCGTCTCTTTGCTGCGGCCCGCGAAGCTGCGGGTACGGGAACGGCGCAGTTCGATGGTGGCACAGTGGGCGAAGTGTTAGCCGCGGCGGTTGCTCGCTACGGCGAAAGTTTCCAGTCGGTGCTCGGCAGCTGTCGTGTGTGGGTAAACGGCGATGCCGCCGACCCGCAGACAGCTGTCGGTATCGAAGACGAAGTGGCGGTTTTGCCGCCCGTAAGTGGAGGTTCCATATGACTGCGCCCATGCCCACTGCCGCCGAGCTCGAGCCAGGCACACTGGCGCTCGACGAGCTGCGCGCCCTGCGTACCGTGCTGCAACACGAGGACGACGCAATCAGCTATGTACGGCGCCTCGCGCAGGCCCGCCTCGACCTGCTGCGCGCGGAGCTGCACAACCGGTCGGTTGGCGACGAGAAGAACATCACCGGCGAGCTGCCCGCCATCTTGGGCACGCACCTCACTGGTGGCGCACCGCGCCCTCCGCGCCCGGCCGATGACTTCAGCGACCACCCGATGGCGCTCGCGCTTGAGGAATTGTGCAGCGATGCGGGCAGTACCGACCTGCCGTCGATGAATGGCGACGAGCTCATCGATTACCTGGCCCGTCTGCACCAGTTCGAGCAGCTGCGGTCACAGGAGCGCAAGGAGCTGTTCGGGCGCATCGACGCACTGAGCGCCGAGTTGGTGCGCCGTTATCGCGACGGCGAGGCCGACGTCGACGGCCTGCTCGCCCAAGACTGATCGGCTACCCCGTGCCCGACGCGCGCGATGAGTTCGACAAGCGTCTGGCCGACGTCGGCGAGTTCATCCGTACCCAACGCGAGGTGGCCCGCATGAGCGTGCGTCGCCTGGCCGAGGTGGCCGGAGTCAGTAACCCCTACCTGTCGCAGATCGAGCGCGGCCTGCGCAAGCCGTCTGCGGAGATCCTGCAGCAGATCGCGAAAGCGCTGCAGATCAGCGCCGAGACCCTGTACGAACGCGCCGGTTTTATGGACGCCGATTCATCCGCCCGCGGCGTGCGCGAGGCCATCGCCGCCGACGTGCTGCTCACCCAGGAACAGCAACAAGCCCTGTTGAACGTCTACGAAAGCTTCATCACCCAACACCGCGCGTAGACGGCTCTGGACAGCTGTCGGGCTGATGTGGATCGACCACGACACCGTCTGGCACCTGCCGGCAGAAGGAGTCGCGCGTTCGCTTGGCGATGGCTGCATCGCCGCCTGGTTCGTGTAACGCCAACGAGCCTCCTCATCCGCGAGTGCGGAGTCAGGGGCGGCGGCGGGTTCGCAGGACTCCGAAGGCGAGCAGGCCACTCAACAATGAGGCGATGAGGATGGCCATTTTGGCGTCGGCTTGATGCTTCTCTGTGTCGAAGGCCAGTTCGGCGATGAAGATCGCGACCGTGAAGCCGATGCCCGCGGCATGGCCGGCACCCAACAGCTGACGAGTGGACGTGCCTTCCGGTCGGTCGGCAACACCGGACCGCGCCGCGAACTTCACGGCCAGCATCACGCCCAGGGGCTTGCCCACCAGCAGACCGGCCAGCACGCCCCACATGATCGGCGACTTGAACGCGTCGCGCAGCGAACTGGTGCTGACCTCGATGCCCGCGTTGGCGAACGCAAACAACGGCACGATCAGGTAGCTGGTCCACGGGTGCAGCAAATGCTCCAACCACTCCACCGTGCTGACGCTGTTGCGGGCAATCTCCATTGTCGCCCGCGCGTGCTCGACGGTGGACACGTCGGTCAGCTCGTCGATGTCGATCAGCTCGTGTATCTGGCGCGGCTGCACCGGCGTGAGGAGGCCGCAGATCACACCTGCCAGCGTGGGGTGCACACCGGCCTCGTGCAGCGCGAACCACATCATCGTGCCGAGCGCGATGTACACACCCAGCTGCGACACGCCCCACTGCCGCGCCGCCAGCAGCACCGCCAGCGTTCCCGCGGCGACGGTCAGCCACGAGAACGAGACCCCCTCCGAATAGAAGATGGCGATCACGACGATGGCACCGATGTCGTCGACCACTGCGAGGCCCAGCAGGAACGCCCGCAGCGTTGCCGGCACACCGCTGCCGGCCAGCGCCAGGACACCGATCGCCAGCGCGATGTCGGTAGCCATCGGCACGCCCCAACCCATCGGCTCGGTGCCGCCAGCGATTGCCAGATAGATCGCCGCGGGCACGATCATTCCACCCACCGCAGCCGCGACCGGAAGGGCCGCGGCCCGTCGCCCGGCCAGGTGGCCGCTGGTCATCTCACGCTTGATCTCCAGCCCAACGATCAGAAAGAAGATGGCCATCAGGCCGTCGTTGACCCAGTGGCGCAGGTCGAGCGACAGCCCGTGCCCCGCGATCTCGATGGTGGCCCTGCTGTTCCACAGGCTGTTGTACGACGCCGACCACGGCGAGTTGGCCCACACCAACGCGGCCACTGCGGCCGCTACCAGCAGCGCACCGCCAGCTGCCTCCGTGTGGAGAAAGTCTCGCAACGGCGCAAGCGCGCGCACCATCGGCGACTGCTTCTTGCGGGGCATCGTCAACGGCACGGGTGCGAGTCTGCCACGCACGCCTCGCGAGCGGTGTTGGCCAGATCCGGAATGTCGACCGGCTAGATAGTGTTTCGAATCGTCGTGCAACGCGTCGCAGTTCTCTCACTCCACACGTCGCCGCTGGCCCAGCCAGGCTCCGGTGACAGTGGCGGCATGAACGTGTACGTGCGCGAGCTGGTGTCTGCCCTGTCCCAGGCCGGTGTCGAGTGCACCACCTACACCCGCCGCACCAGTGCCGAACAGCCCGAGGTCGTGTTGGTCGAACCGGGCCACCGCGTGATCCACGTGCCCGCCGGCCCGTTCGACCTGGCGAAGGAACAGCTGCCCACGGTGCTCGCAGAGTTCGGCGACAGGGTCATCGATCACCTCAAGAACGACTCGCCGGCCGATGTGGTGCACGCCAACTACTTCCTCAGCGGCCTGGTCGCGCACCGCATCAAGCACGAGCTGGACATCCCGTTCGTCAGCACCTTTCATACGCTGGCCAAGGTGAAGGCGGAGGGTGGCGACCACGAACCGGACTGGCGCCATCGTGCCGAGCAGGAAATCATCGCCTGCGCGGATGCGATTTGTGTCAGCTGCACGGAAGAGGAAAGCCAGTTTCGTCGGCTGTACGGCAACCCGAAGGGCCGCATCGAAATCGTCGCCCCCGGTGTGGAGCACGCGTTCTTCGCGCCCGGCGAACGCAGCGGCGCTCGCCGCGCCCTGGACCTTCCCAACGATGCACCCGTATTGCTCTTCGTGGGCCGCATCCAACCGCTGAAGGCTCCCGACATCGCGGTGCGCGCGCTTGCGCAACTAGGTCGCCCCGATGCACTGCTGATGGTTGTTGGCGGTGCCAGTGGTCTGGAGGGCGACCACGAAGTCGCCTCGCTGGAAGCACTGATCGACGAGTTGGGCGTGCGCGATCAGGTGCGGTTTGTGCCGCCGCAGCCGCACCACATTCTCAGCACGTACTACCGCGCGGCGGATGTCGTCATCGTGCCCAGCCGAAGTGAAAGCTTCGGCCTTGTCGCGCTCGAAGCGTCGGCGTGCGGCATCCCTGTCGTTGCCGCAGGCGTGGGCGGCCTACTGACGTTGGTTGACCACGGCGAGACCGGCTACCTCGTTCCCGATCGCGACCCCGCACTGTTCGCGCACTATCTGCGCGAGATCATCGACCATCCGGCCCATGCAGCGGCGCTCGGGGCGCGCGGTGCCGAACGCGCCAAGCGCTACACATGGGGTTTTGCTGCCGCTCGCCTTCGTCGGCTCTACACGGACTTGGGCGCACGCGAACTCGTCGCCTGCGTGTGAGGCGGACGTGACCGACTATCACCTACCCCCGACGCTTGACGCCATCGAGATGGAGATCTCGCAATGGCTCGCAGGCTTCGCTGCCGAGAACCCTGCCTTCGAGGCCATCGACCGAGGCGAGGCCAGCGAACCCGAGCCGCGGTGGTACGTACGACTGCGCGGCGAGGAGAAGGAACACATCACCATCTGGCTGACGCTGGGCCAGCGCACGCTGCGCTACGAGGCCTACGTGCTGCCCGCGCCGCAGGAGAATGCCGCCGCGGTCTACGAGATGGCGCTGCGCCGTAACGACAAGCTGGTCGGCGCCCGCTTCGCCATCGGTGTCGAGGACGCACTGTTTCTCCGTGGCGAGGTCCCGCTCGCCTGGCTCACCGAGCCAGAGCTCGACCGAATCATCGGCTCGCTGTACGGGTATACCGAGCAGGCCTTCCCCGGTCTGATTCGCTTGGCCTTCGCCAGCAAATTCGCCTGAATTTGCCGTTTCCCGAAACTCACCATGCCCAGTACCAATGCCGGGCGGGTGGCCGCGTCGGGGAAGTCGTGCCACCCACCCGGCGCTGTGTCCGCAGCGCGTAGCCTGGAGCTATGACGACGTATCGGTTGGCAGTAGTGGGCGGCGGCAACATGGGGGCGGCGCTGGTGGGCGGTTTGCTGCAGTCCGGTTGGTCGGCCAGCGACATTGCTGTCGTCGAAGTGTTGCCCGGGCGCGTGACCGAGCTACAGCAGATGTTCCCGGGCGTCGCCGTGACCGGCGAGATTCCCGCGTGCGAGTCCGCACTCATCGCTGTCAAGCCGTACGACGTGGCATCCGCATGCACTACCGCGGCTGAGGCGGGTGCCACACGGCTACTCAGCATCGCCGCTGGCATTGGTATCGCGGCGTTGCAGGCCGCAGCCGGCACCGAGGTTGCCGTGGTTCGCGCGATGCCCAACACGCCGGCCCTCGTCGGCCAGGGTGCTGCCGCGATCTGCGCCGGGCCGACTGCCGACGAGGCCGACCTTGCATGGGCTGAATCCATCCTCGGCTCGGTCGGAATTGTGGTGCGCGTGCCCGAGTCGCAGCTCGACGCGGTCACCGGGCTGGCTGGCAGCGGGCCGGCATACCTGTTTCTTGTGGCCGAGGCACTCACGGAGGCGGGTGTGCTCGCCGGGCTCAGCCGGGCCAACAGTGAGGCACTGGTGACGCAGCTGTTTGTCGGCTCCTCAGCGCTATTGCAACAGCGCGGCAACCCCGCCAACCTGCGCGCAATGGTTACGTCACCAGGGGGAACGACCGCGGCTGGCCTGCGCGCGCTCGAAGAACACGGGGTGCGTTCAGCCTTCCTGGAAGCCGTAATGGCAGCCACTGCACGTGGCGCGGAGCTTGGTCGACCGACCTGATCTGTTCAGCGGCTGTTCACCTCCGCGAAAGAAATCTTGCTGTGACTCTTTTCTCACCGGTACTTGTGTGCCTATCCTTCGCACGGGTCGCAAGACCAACCGAGTGATTCGTCACTCGGGTGTCGCGCCCCGCAAGGGCTGCGCCGCAGAGGGCTGGTGCCATCGGGGGGTTGGCATCGGCCCTCTTCGCATTTTCACGACACGGTGACGCATTTTCGAAGCAGGTAGCGTGGGCCGCCCATGGGCCGCCTCTACGACACCATCTCGTTCCTCAGTGACCTCGGTATTGCCGACGAGCATGTCGGTGTGGTGAAGGCGATCGTGCGCGACCTAGCACCGCACGCACAGGTCATCGACCTCACGCACGGCATTCCGTCGTACGACGTGCGCGCCGGCAGCCTGGCCCTGGCACGCGCGATTGGTTACGTGCCCGCCGGCGTCGTGATGGCTGTCGTCGACGCGGGCGACCGGCGCGCCGTGGCGATCGAAGTGGCCGACGGTGCGGGTGTGGTGATCGGCCCTGACAACGGATTACTTGCATCCGCAATCTCGATGGCAGGTGGGTCTGGTCGCGCGGTCATTCTCGACAACCTCGAGTTCCAGCTGGCAAGCCCAGGCGCAACTGTTGCCAGTCGCGATGTGTTCGCGCCGGTGGCCGCGCATCTGTGCAACGGCGTCGACCTCGCCGAGCTGGGCACACTCGTTGATGCCGACGAACTGCTGCCCGGTGTCGTGCCATTGCCGCGTGACGCCGACGGCGCCGGTGTGCATGCGGAAGTGCTGTGGATCGACCACGCCGGCAACTGTCAGCTGAACATCGGCCTGGACGACGTCGATCCATGGGGAACTGCCGATGGCGTCCGCGTGGAGATCGCGGCCGGGGACGTCGTGCGCGTGGCACAGCGTGTGTCTCGTGCCGGTGGTCTTGGCCCCGGCTCGATCGGTTTCGTCGTTGATGGCTTTGGCTTGCTGACCCTCGTGCTCGACCGCCGCTCCGCCGCCGAGGAACTGATGCTGGCCACCGCCGACCAGGTGACCGTGCGCCCCCTGGCCGAAGGCCCGAACGGCCCAGGCATCAGCGTTCCCGTGTCGCTCACCCGACCCTCGACATAAACGGCGTGCAGATAGCGTGGCGACATGCGCCCCGCGACCACGCTCACCCTCGGACTGCTGCTGCTCGTCATCTTGACCGCAGGCATCCTGTCGCTGCTGCGCCTGTAGTCCTTCAGCCACAGCTCCCTCTGTAGGTGTCGAGCAGCACGACCGACCTGAACGACGCACGAGCCGGTAACCGGCGGGTAACATCCACGGAGCCGCAAGAGGGGGCTGGCATCACGTGAATTTGGCGCACATCATCGATCCGCATCCGGCCGACAAGGTGGCCATCATTAGCCGCGGCCGCCCCACCACGTACGGGGCGCTGCGTGACCAGGTTGCGCACGTCCGTGGCGGGCTCGTCGCACTTGGTGTCGGCAAGGGCGACTGCGTTGCGCTGCTGTGTAGCAACGGTCGCTACTTCGTCGATCTCTACCTCGCCGCGCTGGGCCTGGGTGCCGTCACCGTGCCGCTCAACCCAACCAGCCCAGCACCCGAGATCGAGCGTGAGATCCTGACCGTCGGCGCCAAGCTCGTCGTGATCGAGCCGCAGGCTGCGGGCGCGTGGGCGCACATCAATCGTGCACACTTGCCCAGTGTGCAACATGTCGTTGCCACCGAGCCGGGCACTGTCGACGGTGCGGACTCCACGTTTGACGATCTGCTCGGCGCACAGCAGGTGCAGGCAATCGAGGTTGACGACGACGACTTGGCCGCACTCATCTTCACCTCCGGCACGGCTGGCTCGCCGCGGGCAGCCATGCTCAGCCACGGCAACCTGCTCTCGAACCTCGAGCAGGGCCGCAGCACCGACGGCATTCGTGAGGACGATGTCGTCTTCGGTGTGCTGCCGATGTTCCACATCTTCGGCCTCAACGTCGTGCTCGGGCTCACGCTCGCCCGTGGCGCAACGGTCATCCTGGTGCAGCGCTTCGACCCGTTCACTGCGTTGGAAACCATCACCGAACGCGGCGTCACCGTTATTCCCGGCGCCCCTCCTCTATGGCTCGCGTTCAGCCATTTCGCCGACCTGCCGGCTGACAGCTTTGCAACCGTGCGTCTCGCGCTCACCGGCGCCGCCAAGATGCCAGAGGAAGCCATGCGGCACCTGCACGAGCGCTTCGGCATCGTGCTGCGCGAAGGTTACGGCCTCACCGAGGCTTCGCCGGTCGTTACCTCCTCGGCTGGCCTGACGCCCAAGACCGGTTCGGTGGGCAAGGTGCTCGACGGCATCCAGGTGCGTCTGGTCGATGAGAATGGCGACGATGCGTTGGCAGACGATTCCGGCGAGATCTGGGTGAAAGGCCCCAACGTGTTCAAGGGGTACCTCAACGACCCCGAGGCCACGGCCCGCGTACTGACCGCCGATGGCTGGCTGCGTACCGGCGACATCGCCGTGGTGGATGACGAGGGCTTCCTGTACCTCGTCGACCGAGCGAAGGATCTGGTCATCGTCAGCGGATTCAACGTGTACCCCGCCGAGGTTGAGGAAGTGCTGATGGAGCACCCCGACGTGCTGGAGGTGGGCGTGGTGGGCGTGCCGCACCCGCACACCGGCGAAGCCGTCAAGGCCTTCGTGGTGCTGCGCCCCGGCGCCGCCGCACACGAAGACACTCTCATCTCGTGGTGCCTGGACAACCTGGCGCGCTACAAGTGCCCGGCCAAGATCCTGTTCGTCGACGAACTGCCGCGCAACGTCAGCGGCAAGCTCCTTCGCCGCAGCCTCGTCTAAGGCGCACGTCTCGCAGCTCGAGTCGAAGGTCACACCGAGCTCTCACCCTGTGAACTTTGTGAACGCGTGCACGAGTGCCTAACGTGTTTCCTTGCATGGCTCCTGACCGCAATCGTCGCCGCATCCCCGATGCCACCGTCTCGCGGTTGCCGGTATACCTGCGGATCCTCGGCGAGCAGAGCGCAGCGGGCGTGGACAGCATCTCGTCTGAGGGCTTGGCCGAGCTGGCCGGCGTCAATGCAGCGAAGGTACGCAAGGACCTGTCGTACCTGGGCAGCTACGGCACCCGAGGCGTGGGCTACGAAGTCGATTACCTGGTGTACCAAGTACGCCGCGAGCTGGGCCTCACGCACGACTGGCCCGTAGTCATCGTCGGCGCTGGCAACCTGGGCCAGGCCCTTGCCGGCTACGGCGGTTTCGGCGAGCGTGGCTTCCCGGTGGCCGGCATAGTCGACGTCGATGATTCCAAGGTCGGCTCCGTTCTCGGCGGCGTACGTGTGCGCCACATTGACGAACTGCAGCAGATCGTTGCCACCAAGCGTGTCAACATCGGCGTGGTCGCCACTCCGGGCGGCGCTGCTCAAGAAGCTGCCGACCTGCTGGTCAAGGCCGGTGTCACCAGCATCTTGAACTTCGCTCCCATTGTGTTGACGGTGCCGCGGTCCATCGAGGTCCGCAAGGTGGATCTCGCGGTCGAGCTGCAAATCCTCAGCTACCACGAACAACGCCGCGCGGGCGGCGCAATTCATGCCGTGCCCGGTACTCCCCCTAGCTCGGCGACGGCGTAGATTGAGCGCTGCATGAGCATCGTCGTCATCGGTGTCAATCACCGCACGGCTCCCATCGAGCTACTTGAGCGCGTCTCGCTTTCAGGCACCGACTTGCGCAAGGCCGTCACCGGCCTTGTCAGTCGAGCCAACATTCGTGAAGCCGCCGTGCTCAGCACGTGTAACCGCACCGAAGTGTTCTGCGTTGCCGAACGCTTTCACGGTGCGTACGCAGACATTCGCGACTTCTTCTGCGAGCTCGGCGGGCTGCAACCTGACGAGCTGCACCAGCACCTGTACAGCCAGCACGACGATGCTGCGGTCAGCCACCTGTTCGAGGTGGCGGCGGGTCTCGATTCGGCGGTGCTCGGCGAAAGCGAGATTCTTGGACAGGTCCGCGGCGCCTGGGAGATGGCCCAGGCCGAGGGTGGCGCCAAGGCGACGCTCAACCTGCTCTTCCGTCACGCCATCGAGACTGGTAAGCGAGCCCGTACTGAAACGTCCATCGGCAAGCACACCGCGTCGGTCAGCCACGCTGCGGTAGAGATGGCTCGCGAGCGTCTTGGCAGCATCGCCGGGCGTCGGGTGCTGGTGGTCGGTGCCGGCGACATGGGCGAAGGCATTGCAGTTGCGTTGGTGGGCGCCGGTGCCACCGACATCACCGTCATCAACCGCACTGAGGCCCGCGCGGCACAACTTGCTGACCGCGTGGGTGGCTGCATCGCGCCGTTCAGCCAGCTCGGCGTCGCGCTCGGCCAGGCCGATGTGTTGCTCACATGCACTGGTGCCGGCTCCATCATCATCGATCACGACCTTGTGATTGGCGCTCGCGAGGGTGTCACCACACCGCTGCTCGTTGTCGACATTGCAGTCCCGCGCGATGTGGCGGCGGATGTCGAACTGGCTGACAACGTCACGTTGCTCAACCTCGATCACTTGCGCGATTGGGCGGCCCGTGGCATTGCGTTGCGCGCCGCCGAGGCAGACCGAGTGCGCAGCATCGTGAGCGAGGAAGTCGAGCGCTTCGGGCTCGAAACCACCGCCCGCCAGGCTGCGCCGTTGGTCGCGCAGTTGCACGAGAAGGCCGACACGGTCCGCATCGCCGAGCTCGAGCGCTTCTCCAATCGGCTGGCCTCTCTCGACCCCGCTCAGCGAGTGGCAGTCGAGGCGGTTACGAAGGGCATTGTTGCCAAGCTGCTGCATCAGATGTCGGTGAAGTTGAAGGACGATGCAGGTAGCCCGCAGGGCGAGCGCAATGCTGCCGCCGTGCGCGACCTCTTCGACCTGGGCTGATGGTCACTTCGGCGGCCAGTGGCGGCCGTACGACAGATTTCACGACGCTACGGCTGGCAACGCGAGGGAGCGCGCAGGCGACTGCGCAGGCGCACGCTGTCGCCGAGGCGCTGATGGCAGCCCACGCCGGGCTGACCGTGGAGTTGGTGTTCGTGGAGACGTTGGGCGACCGGCGAACCGACGTGCCGCTGCACACCATTGGTGGCCAGGGTGTGTTCGTGAAAGAAGTGCAGTGGGCGGTACTGAACGGCGACGCCGACCTGGCAGCGCACAGTGCCAAGGACCTGCCCTCCGCCGAGGCGGGGGGCCTGCAACTAGCTGCGTTTTGCGAGCGCCGGGACCCTCGCGATGCGCTCATCGGTGCCGCGCTTGCCGACCTGCCACGGGGAGCGACAGTGGCCACCGGCTCGGTGCGCCGACGCGCTCAGCTCACTGCAGTGCGGCCGGACCTGCATTTCGTCGAGTTGCGTGGCAACATCCACACGCGGCTGTCAAGGCTGCCAGAGGGTGGTGCGCTGGTCATGGCCGTGGCGGCGCTGCAGATCTTGGAGCTCACCGAGCGGATTGCGCAGCACCTGCCCGTCGAGATGTTCGTGCCGTCACCCGGGCAGGGTTGTGTGGCCGTCGAGTGCCGCACCGACGACGATGAGGTTGCCGAGATGCTGGCTGCAATCGATCATCCAGCCACTCGCGCGGCGGTTGAGTTAGAGCGCGCGTTCCTGGCTGAGCTGGGCAGTGGCTGCTCGCTCCCTGTTGCCGCGTACGCGATCGAAGGGTTGCTGACGGGCTTCCTTGCCGACCCGTCGCTGAATCTCCACGTGACGAAGTCAGTGACTATGCAGGGTGGGCACGATGAGCAATTGGAGCAGGCCGCCGATCTAGCGCGGTCGTTACAGGCCGAGCTCGGCTGAACCATGAGTGCGCTGGCGGGGCGTCGCGTCGTTGTCACCCGAGCGGCCGAGCGGGCCGATGAGCTGGTGTCGCTCCTCGAGCACGGTGGTGCCACGGCGGTGGTGGTGCCGTTGATCGAGATCGTGCCCGAGCCCGCCGGCGCCGCCGCGTTGGCAGCGCTCGACCCCGCCCGGTTCGACTGGTTGGTCGTCACCTCACCGAACGGCGCGCGTTCGTACTTGGCTGCGCACAGCACCGCGCCCGCCAACGTCGCCGTGGTTGGGGCGACAACCGCGACGGTGCTGGCTGGCGGGGGAGTGCCCGTCACGCTGGTGCCAACCGACCAGCGCACCGCCGGATTGTTGGAGATGTTCCCGGCTGGAACTGGGCAGGTGCTGCTCGTGCAAGCGGTCGCCGCCGAGCCGGCACTGGCCACCGGACTACAGAGCGCAGGCTGGCGGGTCGCTGTCAACAACCCATATCGCAGCGTGCCGGCGCGCCCGGCGGCTGGCCAGCAGCTGGCGGCGCTGGCGGCCGATGCGGTGCTGTTTGCCAGCGGCTCTGCGGCCAGGGCGTGGGTCGCGGTGTTCGGGAACTCGACGCCGCCGATTGTCGTCGCCATTGGCCCCCAGACGGCCGCCGCAGTCGAACAAGCGGGCCTCAAGGTTTCCCTCGTTGCCGCCGATCACTCTTTGCCGGGATTGGTGGCCGCTCTGGAGCGCCACGTCACTGGAACCGAGTAGAATTTTCATTCGTTCGAACCGACACGGGCGGAGCGCCGTACACAGACCATGCAGATCACGTCCACGCCTCGGCGCTTGCTCCTCCTCGGGGGTGCAGCTGCGGTACTGACGGCCCTTGGCGTGAGCCAGGCGGCCGCTGGACGCACCGCGCCCCTGGTGAGCCCGCAGTTGCCGTCGGCTGCGGTAGAGAACACCAATTCGCAGACACCATCGGTGTCGGCTGACGGTCGCCTTGTTGTGTATGCCGGGGCGCCCACCACGCCAGGCGACACTCGGGTGAGCACCACCTGGATCAAGGATCGCCTCGACGGGACGGTGTACGAGCTCACCAGCCAGTTGCCCGACATTCGCCCCGGCGAGTCGGTCTGGCCGGTCATCAGCGCCGACGGTTGTTCGGTCACGGTCATCACGGAACTGGCGTACGACCTCTTCCGCGACGACGACACCGGCGCTCGCTGGGACGTCTATCGCCTGCTGTTGCCCTCGTGCGGCGGGCAGCTGGGTGACTGGGAACTGGTTTCTGCATCGCGTGGAACCGGCTTCGAATCGACCGCGGGCGACAACGTCAGCCCGCTCTACCCACCGGCTGTGTCCGGCGAGGGCGGTGTGGTGGCGTACACGCAACAGTTCAGCGTCGCCGCTCCGGAACTCACCGGCATCACCGTTGTCGATCTGTCCATTGCAATCGGCGACCCAGGCCGTTCTGTACCCGTAGCAGGTACCCCGGCAAGCGTGCCAGACAGCACGTACAAGTATGTCGGCCTCCGCGAGCCCGCCCTCAGCAACGATGGCGGCGTGCTGGCGTTCACGTCTGATGCAAATTCTTCGCTGATGTTGGCCGAGTGGGGTACAGGTGCCCAGCCCGGAGCGCTCGCCACCTCCAACGTGTACGTGTGGGACCGCCTCAACCTGGACCGCAACACCAATGTGCGCCGTGCCTCCCCCACCATCAACGGCGACTTCGGCGACTCGTTCAGCGCGGCCGTGTCGGGTAACGGTCAGTTTGTTGCCTTCGTCTCGACTGCCACCAGCTTGGTCGCCGGGGCAGTGTTGCCGGCCTGCAACCCGCTCTGCTCCCCGCAGGTGTACCTGCTGGATCGCACCACTGGTTCGGTGCAGCTGGCCAGCCGAGAAGCGGCAGAGCCGACGGCACCGGGTGTGCCCGCTGCCGCCCCCATTGCCGCCGATGCCGGTGCCATCCAGCCGGCGCTGAATGCAAGCGGTGATGAACTGCTGTACGTGTCGCGCGCGACCAACCTGTTCGAAACGCGCAGCAGCGCCGCCGGTGGCCACGACGATGGCGACATCGTGTTGTTCGTGCCGTCGTCGGGCACCGTTGCGCGGGTGTCGGTGCTGGCCGATGGGGTCACCGCCGCTCCGGCCGCCAACTCGCATCCGAAGCTCTCCGCTACTGGCCGCGTCGTGGTGTTCGACACGCTTGCCGGGGCCGCGTACGGCAATCCAGTTGCGGCTGGCCGCCAGGTTGGCATCGTCGATCACCCACCTGTGCTCGAGCTGGCCAACCTCGATGTCGGCACGGTCGCTGTTGGCTATCCCGGCCCGGAGTGGTACCTCGTGGTCAACAACCTTGGGCCGTCGTCGTTTGTGCCAACGCTGGTGGAAACGTCCAACCCCGACTTTTTGGTCAGCGGTGGAAGCTGTGCTTCCGCCGCCGCCGCCACGCCGGTGCCGCCGGGTGGCACGTGCACCGTCAACCTGATGATGATGCCCAGCGTTGCCGGCCCACTCACGGGCACGCTCACGGTCAGCGAGGCCGGTTTCGATGCAGTGTCCATCAGTACGC
>JAYVVY010000123.1:0-7126 GCA_043786575.1 Ilumatobacteraceae bacterium | reverse complement strand
GCGCACGATGTCGCAGCCGGCCGCAGCCAGCGCATAAATCTGCTGCAGCGTGCCCTCGACGTCGGCCGTCTTGGTGATGGTCATCGACTGCACCGTGATGGGTGCGCCGCCGCCAATGGGCACCTTGCCCACGAAGAGTTGCCGGGTGGTGCGTCGTTCGAAGCTCACCCGTCCAGTGTGCCAGCTGGAGCCGCCACCGCCACGTCCAGCTAGCTCTTGGCGATGTCGAGGTAGAGGCCGGTGAGGAACATGAATGCGAGCAGCGCCAGGCAGACAGCGGCGACAGGCATCAGCTTGTTGACGTCGGCGTAGTAGCGGCGACCCTTGCGCGACCGCAGCCGCTCGTATGTTGCGATTGCGGCATGCCCGCCATCAAGGGGCAGCAGCGGGAACATGTTGATCACGCCGAGCACGAGGTTGATGTTGGCGAGGAAGACGAGCATGCCCGCCCAACCATCGAACGTGCCGACATCGGAGCTGACGTTCGTGGCGCCGACGATGGTGCCAGGGCGAGTGGCGGGGTCGGTATTCGTACCGACCAGATGGCCGAACACATTCACCGGGTTGATGACCTTCGCAATGGCAACGGTCGCCTGCCCAACCCCGACGGCCAGCTCCTTGGGGCCCTCGACCAGTGCGGAACCCAGCGACATGGGCACGCGATCAACGGAGGAGTAGTTGATGCCGAGAAACGCTTTCACGACGCCCTCGGGCGCGTTGGTGTTCTGAGCAAGGGTGGCCTGCAGGGTGAGCGGTGCGCCGTCGCGAAGGATTGCCAGATCCACCTCGTCACCGGGCTTGTGCGTCAGCGTCAGCGCGTCGGAGACGTCCGATTCCTGGGTGACCTCAGTGCCCGCAACGGCCAGCAAGACATCGCCGGCCTCCAGACCAGCGATTGCAGCCGGCGAGTCGCTGGTGACCGCCTGAATGGTCACCTTGCCGGACTGACCCACCTGGCCGGCGGTGGCGTACACCGCAATCACCAGCACCAACGCAATGATTGCGTGCATCGCCGAGCCAGCGGTGATAACCCACATGCGCCGGGCGTAGGTGCCCTGGCGATATGTGAATGGTTCGTCCTCCTGCGTCACCTCATCGACGTTGGTCATGCCGATGATCTTCACGAATCCACCCAGCGGGTAGGCGCGTATGCCGTACTCGACACCGTTTTTCGTCACGCTCCACAAGCGAGGCCCGAAGCCGATGAAGTACTGCGTGACCTTCATGCCGCTCTTGCGGGCGGTCCAGTAGTGGCCCAGCTCGTGCAGCATCACCGAGATCAAGAGCGCGATGACGAACACGAGGCGCCACGGACTACTGATGTACAGCAGCACAAAGAGCGCAAGCCAGGCAACCGCACCCAGCAACGTGGTGGTGAGCGTCGCCTTGGGCACGGCCTCCGTGGCTTGAGTACCGCCGGAGACGACTTCGACTTTCATCCGATCGAAGCGGCCGGGGCGCGTCTCGGTGGCTACCGAGTCGGTCGTGTTGGCTTCGGTGTCGTCGTCGGTGTCGTTACTCATGTGGGAAGGACCTCCTGGGCTACCTGGCGCGCGCGGGCGTCGGCGGCGATGATGTCGTCGATGGTGTGATCGGCACTTGGCTCGTATCGCTGGAGCGCGGCGTCGTTGACTTCTGCAATCTGGTGCCAGCGCAGACGGCCGGCGAGAAACGACTCGACGGCAACTTCGTTGGCGGCACTGAGCCACGCTGGCGCGGTGCCGCCCATGCGGCCAGCCTCGTAGGCCAGCGAGAGGCAGCGAAACGTTGCGGTGTCGGGAGCTTCGAAGTCGAGCCGACCAAGTTGCGCCCAGTCAATGCGGCCGAATGGTGTGGCGATACGGGCCGGATACGCCAGTGCGTACCCGATGGGCAATCGCATGTCGGGCATCGAGAGCTGGGCGATAGTACTGCCGTCGGTGAACTCGGCCATCGAGTGCACCACGCTCTGCGGGTGCACCACGACATCGATGGCGTCGTACGGCGTGCCGAAGAGCTCGTGGGCCTCGATGACTTCCAAGCCCTTGTTCATCAGAGTGCTGGAGTCGATGGTGATCTTTGGGCCCATCTTCCACGTCGGGTGGGCGAGGGCTTCATCGACGCCGACGTTGGCGAGCTCGGCGGGTGTGCGCCCACGGAACGGCCCACCGCTGGCAGTGAGCACAATGCGGCTGACCTCACGGTCGTTGAAAGCAGATGACCGCAGGCATTGATGAACCGCGCAGTGCTCACTGTCCACCGGCACCAATTCGGCACCGGGTGTGGCACGCAGCGGCTGCACCACCGGTGCGCCCGCGATCAGGCTCTCCTTGTTGGCCAGCGCCAGGCGCTTACCAGCGGCCAGCGTGCGCACAGTGACCTGCAGCCCAGCGAAGCCGACAACACCATTGACCACCACATCGGCCGTGTCGACGAGGTCGGCGAAGTCAACAACCACCTCGGCAAAGGGCAGCGCAGCCGCGACTTCGGCACGCTTCGATGGGTCAGCCACGGCGACAACCTTCGGACGGAATTCGAGCGCCTGCTCGATGAGCACCCTCACCGATGAGTCCACGCCTAACGCAACCACCTCGTAGCAGCCGGCTTCGGCACGCACGACGTCAAGCGTCTGCGTTCCGATGGACCCGGAGCTTCCGGCGATGGCAACACGTATTGCGGTCATGACAGGTCAAAGTCTCGCAGGCGGCCGCTGCGGATGCACCGCGGTACCGGTGTGACACTGACTGGGAATGACTGTGACTAGCTGACCCAGGGCTGCAGGTAGATAGTGAGGTAGTACACGGCCGGCATCACGAAGAGGAAGCCGTCGAAACGATCGAGCACGCCCCCATGACCCTTGATGATGGAACCGAAGTCCTTCACATCCAGGTTGCGCTTGAACATGCTCTCGGTGAGGTCGCCGATGGGCGCCATGATGGAGATCACCAGGCCCAACAACAGCAGGTCACCGGTGCTGTTCCAGGTGCTGCTCTTGTCGGCGACGCCAACAAGGAACATGGCACCCAGGGTGAGCACGGTGCCGCCCAGGAAACCTTCGACGCTTTTGTTCGGGCTGATCCAATGGCGCAATGGCGTCTTTCCAACGGCGCTCCCCACAAACAGCGCACCGACATCGTTGGCGACGACGCCAATGGCCAGCAAGCAGAGGGTGTCAGTGCCGATGGGGTTGCCGCCGCCGAGGTTCGACAGCGCGACAATTGCCGCACCAAACGAGCCGAGCACACCAATCCACGTGATTCCCAGTGACGTGATTGCCATGTTGGGCATCGGATTGGATTCCAGGCTGGTGGCCCCAATGAAACTGACTGCAACGGCGACGAAGGTGAGGAAGACAACCAACGGCAACGCCCCCGTGCCGTAGTGATACACGGCGAGTGGCGCCGCGACGCACGCGACTATCCCCGGGAGGAACGCCGGCTGGTAACCCTTCTCACGAACACGGTCGAAGTACTCGACGGCTGCAAGGCCAAGGACCACGATCACGATGACGCCAACGGCCCACGGCTTGAACTTCAGCGCTGCGATGAATACTGCAGCGATACCCAGGCCCACCGCAATGGCAGTGGGCATGTCGCGCCCACCGGTGCCGCCGGCGACCTTGGCAGTGGTGGGCCGGCTGGACGAAACGGGTCGAGCGCCTGTTCGGCCGCGAGCTGTGGCATCGCCCGGGCGCGGACGGCGGCCTGCGGAACTCGGCCGTGACGCCGCACCATCGGTGGGGTCGGTTCCAATAGTGATGCGACCCTGCTCGCGGCGCACGGGAACGGACTCGTCGCGCATCGGTGCCGGATCGGCGTAGCCGTCGGGCTCGGTCTGTTCGAACACTGGCGAGAGGCCGGTGATGTCGTCGAGACTGCCCGACGGATCGGCGCCAGCACCTTCGCGCCAGCTGGGCGACTGGCTGGAGAACGACGACCACACATCGAGGTCGTCGGTGGGGTCGGCGGCACCGCCGGACTCCGCCAGCACTCGCGGAATCTCGCCGGTGGGAGGGTCGGTCCAGTGCGGCAACGGACCGGTGTCGGAATCGCCGAACGAGATGCCACCGGACCCGTCCCTGTCGGGAGCGTCGTCAGCAAAGAGGGGTGGTCCGAAGTCGTTCTCTTCCTCGCGCCTGCGGCGCCATGCATCGTCAGTCATACCGAAGCCTCCTCGAATGTGCTCAATCTAGACGTCGAGCAGTTCTTGTTCTTTGCGACCGACTGCCTTGTCGATCAGCTCGACGTGGTCGTGCGTGATCTTTTCCATTTCCTTCTCAGCTCGTTCCAATTCATCGGCCGAGATGGCACCGGCCTTTTCGGCCGCCTCCAGATGCTTGCGCGCATCGCGGCGCACACCGCGAACTGTGACCCGGCCATCTTCAGCCATGTGCTTGACAACCTTGACGTACTCCTTGCGGCGCTCTTCAGTCAGTGCCGGGAAGTTGATACGAATCACGACGCCATCGTTGCTGGGGTTCACACCAAGATCACTGTCACGGATGGCCTTCTCGATCGCAGCCAGCGTGGCGCGATCATGCGGCTTGATCAATAACTGACGCGCTTCTGGCACCTGAAAACCGGCAAGCTGTTGCAACGGCACAGTGGAGCCGTAGTACTCCACCAGGAGCCGCTCGACCAACGCTGGTGTCGCGCGGCCGGTGCGCACGGTCGTGAACTGCACCTGCACATGCTCGACGGCTTTTTCCATCTTCTCGAGCGCGTCGAGGATCGTTTCTTCAGTCACAGTGCCAGCGTACTGATCCTGGAGCATGCCTGCCGCGCATGGGCCATTCTGGCCATCGCGGCGAGGGCCTCAGACAGGGCGATCGTGGACGATGGTGCCAACCGGGTCGCCGCGCAGAATTGCCTGCAGCGCTCCGGGGGCGGACATGTCGAACACCACAATCGGGATTTTGTTGTCGCGACAGAACGCAATCGCCGTTGCGTCCATCACCTTCAGATCCTTCGTCATCACTTCGATGTAGCTCACCTCTTCGTACTTGGTGGCCGTTGGCACCAAGCGCGGATCGGCGTCGTACACACCGTCGACACCGCTATGCGTACCCTTCAGAAGGGCATCGGCGTCAAGCTCGGCGGCTCGTAGTGCAGCCGCCGTATCGGTGGTGAAGTACGGGTTACCGGTACCGGCCGCGAAGATGACGACGCGGCCCTTCTCCAGGTGCCGCATGGCCCGCCGACGAATGTACGGCTCGGCGATGCGAGGCATCTCGATCGCGCTCTGCACGCGTGTGGGCTGGCCAGCACGCTCCAGCGCGTCCTGCAACGCAAGTGCGTTCATGACGGTGCCCAGCATGCCGATGTGATCGCTCTGCGTGGCGTCCATGCCGGTCATCGCGCCTTGGCGGCCACGCCAGAAGTTGCCACCGCCGACGACGACGACCACGTCGACACCCATTTCGCGCACGGCGATGATTTCTCGGGCGGTGAGGTCGAGCGTGTCGCCGTCAAGACCTTGGCCTGAGGGACCGGCCATTGCCTCTCCCGACGGCTTGAAGACAATTCGCTTCCAGCGTGGAGAGGTCATGTCTGGCCGTTCATGCTCAGGCCGTTCATGAGGAGGCCGTTCATGAGGACAGCTTCAGCCGATCTCGACCTGTGCGTACCGCACAATGATGGCCGAGCCGATGTACTGCGTAATCGACTTGCTGTCGTCCTTCGCGTAGGGCTGCTCGAGCAACGCCACGTCCTTGAAGAAGCCCTGCACGCGGCCTTCGACAATCTTGGGCAGCGCCGCTTCCGGCTTGCCCTCGTTGCGGCTGAGCGTCTCCAGCGTTGCACGCTCGTGAGCTACCACATCGGCGGGCACGTCGTCCTTGCCGAGGTACTTGGGACGAGCGAAGCCGACATGGACAGCAACGTCGTGGGCAAGCTCCTGGGTCGCGCCAGCCATCTCGACCAGCACCGCGTTCACGCCACGACCGCCCTGCAGGTGCAGGTAGCTGTCGATCACGTTGCCGGGGGCGGCCTCGATGCGCACGACTTCGCCGAGCTCGATCTTTTCCTTCAGAGTGATGCGCAGATCGTCGAGGATGGTGGAGCGCTCGGCCACTGCGGCCTCGCCCTTCTCGATCACGAGTGCGACCAACGCAGCAGCTTCGGCCTTGAACAGGTCGCTGCTGGCCACGAAGTCGGTCTCCGACTTGAGCTTGACGATGGCGCCGACATTGCCGACGATCTGCAGTGCCACGAGGCCCTGCGTGTTCTCGCGGTCGTCGCGCTTGGCGCTGGCCGCGAGGCCCTTCTCACGCAACCACTGCTTGGCTGCTTCGGAATCGCCGTCGTTGGCCTCAAGTGCCTTCTTGGCATCCATCATGCCGGCGCCGGTTGCCTGGCGCAGCGCCTGTACGTCCTTGGCGGTAAATGCCATTCTTGATCAGCCCTCTACTGCTTCGGTTTCTACTGCGGCGGCGGCGACTACTGTTGCTGCCGCCTCGACGACCGGCTCGACCACGGCTTCTTCGATCACGGCTTCTTCGATGACAGCCTCTTCGATGACAGCTTCTTCGACGACAGCTTCTTCGATGACAGCTTCTTCGACGACTGCTTCTTCGACGACTGCGGCAACGCGAGCGTCACGCTCGGCCTGAGCAGCAGCGGCCTGACGACGCGCATCGGCCTGGGCATCGGCGAACGCGGCTTCGTCTTCGGCGCTGCGCTTGGTGGGGACCACCTGCGGGTTGCGCTTGTTCGCGATATAGCGACCTTCGAGCACGGCCTCGGCGATGACGTGGCACATCAGTGCGTTGGCACGGATGGCATCGTCGTTACCGGGAATGGGGAACTGGATGACATCGGGGTCGACGTTGGTGTCGACCACGGCAACAACGGGGATCTTCAGCTTGTTGGCTTCGGTGACGGCGATGTGCTCCTTCTTGGTGTCCAAGATGAAGATGCAGTCGGGACGCTTCGCCATGTGGCGGATGCCGCCCAAGTTCTTCTGCAGCTTCTCGAGCTCGCGAGACAGCAGCAGTGCTTCCTTCTTCGGCATGGCCTCGAACTCGCCAGTGGCCTTCATGCGCTCGTACTCCTGCATCTTGGCGACGCGCTTGGAGATGGTCTCGAAGTTGGTGAGCATGCCACCGAGCCAACGCTCGTTGATGTAGTACATGCCGCTCTTCTCGGCG
>JAYVVY010000122.1:0-6398 GCA_043786575.1 Ilumatobacteraceae bacterium | reverse complement strand
CTGAAGCCGACGTGTCCATCTTGCACATTGTGATGCAGCCCGGCGCCAGTCTCACGCTGCCAGCGGCCCAGGGCGATGCGACGATGCGCGTGCTCTACGTGTTCGAAGGTTCGGTCGCAGTCGGCAGCGAGGACGTCGCCACCAGTACCGGTGCAGTCGTCGACGCGTCGCAGGTTGCGCCGCTGGTCGCAGGGCCCGACGGTGCCGAGATTCTGATGCTGCAGGGCAGTCCAATCGGAGAGCCGGTTGCCCAGTACGGGCCGTTCGTGATGAACACGGAGGCCGAAATTCAGCAGGCGTTTGCCGACTATCGCCGCACCGGTTTCGGTGGCTGGCCGTGGGACCGCCCGGACCCCGTTCACGCGCCCGACGCCGGTCGCTTTGCGCACCACGCTGACGGGCGCCAAGAAGTACGGCAGCCCGCGTGACGGTGTCGCGAAACCCAGCAACCATCGCGGTCGCGGCCGGCCGGCCACAGGCGATCGGCGATCCGTTGAACTACCCGATCGTGATGGCCAGCAACTTCCGCGGTGAGGCGGGCGAGTACACCCGCACACACGGCACGCCTGGCTGGATCGGTCTCGAGGAGGCTGTCGGTGCGCTCGAAGGTGGGCGCGCCGTCTCGTTCTCCTCCGGCATGGCAGCGGCTGCGGCAGCACTGTTTGCGCTGGCGCCGAAGGTGTTGGTGCTACCCAGCTACTCGTACCTCGGCGTGCGTGCCTTGGTCGCTGACCTGGTGCAACAGTCTCGATTGGAAGTGCGTTTCGTCGACATCGGCAACACCGCCGAAGTCATCGCCGCCACTGCTGGCGCCGACGTCGTGTGGATTGAAACGCCCACCAACCCGACGCTCGACGTTGCCGACATTCCGGCCATCTGCTCGGCGGCAGCGGCCGCTGGGGCGAAGGTGGTGGTGGACAGTACGTTCGCCACGCCGATCTGTGCCCAACCCCTGGCCGACGGGGCGACCATCGTGATTCATAGCGGCACCAAGTTCATCGGCGGCCACAGCGACCTGCTGATCGGTCTGGCCATCGCGGCCGACGATGCGGTGTACGACCGGCTGCATCAAACGCGTTTGGTGAACGGCAGCACGCCGGGTTCCCTAGAAGCCTTCCTCGCGCTGCGCGGTCTGCGCACGCTGCCATTGCGCATGGAACGCATGCAGGCGAATGCAGTCGAGGTTGTGGCTCGACTGCGTGCGCACCCAGCCGTGACGGATGTGCGTTACCCCGCTTTCGGGGCAATGGTCTCGTTCGTGCTAGCCGGTGGCGCCGATGCAGCGGATGGCGTGTGTCGCGCGGTTGAGCTGATCGTCCCCGCCACCAGCCTCGGGGGAGTCGAGAGCTCTCTGGAGCGCCGTCAGAAGTACGCCGGCGACGGCCACGTTGCGCCGGGCCTGATCCGAATGAGTGTCGGTATCGAGCACATCGACGACATCTGGGCCGACCTGGCACAGGCCCTGCCCGCTTCCTGAGCTTGATCCGCCATTCGGGTGCAAGTGCACGAACGCGGGTTGATTCCGGGTCGAGGGCACCTCTCGCGGCCAAGCCGCGACCCGTGCGCGCCTCGGTGCGTGAGCTGGACGTTCGTCGGTTACGCCGAGTTGCTGTCCAGGGCGTCGGCGATGACCATGAGCTCGTCGACGAGAGTGTCGAGGTCGTCGGTACATTCGACGTGGCTTGTCGGTATGCCAGCGAGCTCGAGCAGGTCGCCGAATTGTGAAATCTTCATCACGCCGGTGGGATCGTTGGCATACGACCAGGCGACGAAGCGGTCGGCAAGGTCGTCGTGTCCAAGGCGGTGCAGTGCGAGGGCTGATGCGACGGCCCCCCGCCACTGAAGCATGGTGATCGCTTCTTGCCGAAAGCACACCCAGGGGTCGCGCAGTTCGCCGCCGGTGATGCGCACGGGGCCCGCGTGCAGGCAACGTGCGATGAGCAGGTACCACGACGAAGCGAGATCCAACCACGAGTGCAACCGGCCGTCACCCGCCGCAACGACCTTGCCGTACCAGTGCGTTGCTCCGGCCCAGTCGTGGCGCATTCTCGCCATGGTTCCCTGCAGCTCATTGGCGAACCGGCTGGCGCGTGCGCTGTGCAAACTCTCTGCAAAGGTAGTGAAGCGGTTCAGAATCGGGCCGACCTCATCGACAAATCCATTGTGAGTCAGCGAACGGATGGTGAACCACTCGGCGACGAATCGTGTTGTCGGTGGCGCCGTCAGCCAGCGCTCAAGGCTTGCCACGAACTCGTCGACGTCGGCCACTTCCAGGCCTCCGTCGTTGAACGCGGCGTGTGGCGGAAACGTCGCCCGGTCGGTGGGAATTTGGCGATGCGAGCGGATCAATCGCCAGCCCAGCTCGGCCTGCTGTTCTGCAGTCCGCCCCAAGGCGAACGTTTCGTCGCCGAGCGCGAGCTCATCCATCACGTACTGGTCGATCGGTGCTCCAGTGGTGTGTGCCCGATGGGCACCCTCGTTCAGCCGGTGATTCATGCCGAGGCGCTCGCGCACAGCGAGTTCGTCGTCGGCTGAGGTGACCTGCAACCCGAGTTCCCACTCTTCATGGTCGATGCACCAGTCGAGAGCGACAAGCGAATCGGGCAGGTACTCGTTGACTCGCCGTAACACCTGCTGCTCATCAGGTCCGAGCGCCTTCAGGCTGAGTGCACCGATAGCCGTTGCGATGTGACGGGCATGGCGCGCTCTCACGATGTCGGCGACACTTTGATGATGCAGGTGCTCGCGCCCGTAGGCCCGCATGGTCTCGAGCATTCGGTAGCGGGTGGTGCCGTCGAGCGCGGTGGAGCGCTGCAGCAATGAGCGATCGAGCAGCTGCGGAACGACGTCCACCACGTCGAACTCGGTCACTGCATCGCCGCTGGCAACTGCACGCGCCCCGGCCAGATCAAAGCCCGCTGGAAAAACCGAGAGCCGGTCGAAGACGGCTTTCTCGACCTCGCTGCAAAGGTCGTACGACCAATCGAGTGTTCCGCGCATTGTCTGGTGGCGCTCCATTCGCGAGCGTCGCCCGCCAACCAGCATCCGAAAGCGTTCCTCGAGGTTGGTGACCAGCTCGACGGGACTGAACGCGCGCACTCGAGAAGCCGCCAGCTCAAGCGCAAGCGGCAGCCCGTCGAGCCGCTGGCACAATTCCGCAACTGCACGCGCCTGCTCGTCGTCGATCACGAGATCCGGTGCCTCGTCGCAGGCGCGTTCGACGAACAGCCGCTCGGCCTCTTGCGGTGACAACGACGGAACCGGAACCATGCGCTCACCCCGAATCATCAGCGGTTCGCGGCTGGTGACCAGTACCACCACCTTCGGACACCCGTTTACGATTCGTTCGACTGCGTCGGCGGCAGCGGCGAGAACGTGTTCGCAGTTGTCGATCACGACCAAAACCCGCTTGTCGCGCAGGCGCGAGACGAGATGTGTAATGACGTCGCCTTCCGGCGGAGCCGTGATGCCAAGGCCAGCACAGATGGCGAACGGCACCGCTTCGACCACCATGACCGCCGCCAACTCGGCCATCCAACACCCGTCCGGAAACGCACTCGAGATCGTGTGCGCGGTCTCGACCGCCAAGCGTGTCTTGCCGGTTCCACCGACCCCAATCAGGGTCACGAGGCGATGCTCGTCCAGTTCCTCGACCAATGCCTTCAGCTCCGCCGTTCGGCCGATGAAGGTGGAGAGCTCGACCGGCAGGTTGCCGGGCACCTCCTCCGACGCCCGCAGCGGTGGGAATTCAACCGGTAACCCCGGTGCGACGAGCTGGTAGAGCTGGGTCTCGCCGACGTCTCGCACGCGGAATAAGCCGAGCGCCATGATGTCGGCACCGGCTGGCAGCGAGGTGGCGGAGATGCGTGCCGCGTCGCTGATCACGATTTGCCCGCCATGCCCAGTGGCGGAGATGCGTGCTGCGTGATGGATGGCGAGACCAACCGGATCGTTGCCGTCATCCGTGGCCT
The DNA here is from genome assembly GCA_043786575.1 of Ilumatobacteraceae bacterium. GTDB lineage: Bacteria > Actinomycetota > Acidimicrobiia > Acidimicrobiales > Ilumatobacteraceae > UBA668. The sequence goes on along the minus strand of JAYVVY010000122.1, from coordinate 2,427 downwards.
CACCGAGGTGAATACCCATTCGAACCTTTACGACGAGACCGCTCGGCCACGGTTCGGCGATCAGGTTGAGCTGCGCAGCGACCGCGGCAGCGATTGCGGCCGACGGATTTGGGAAGGTCACGAAAAATGAGTCGCCCTCGGTGCCGCGCTCGGTTCCTGAATGGTCCGCAATGGCCGCGCGAATAATCGCTCGATGGCGGTCGAGTAGGTCGCCGTACCGGTCGCCTGCCTGCCGCAGGAGTCCGGTCGACCCCTCGATATCGGTGAACAGGAAAGTCAACGTTCCTGTAGCGATGCTGGCCATGCGGTCCTCCCTTCGCCGATGATTGTTTCACACCCGTCGCGAGGGCATCGGCCCACGTCATGGGTGGCGGGCGAGGGTGACGGCTCCCAACGCAATTTGGGCGCTCATCGACGCGGCGCAGTCACCCGGGACGGCTACCTCCACTGCGACTTCGCTGATTGCGGCTGCCGTGCCTTGGCACCACAGTTGGCCGCTGCCGAACACGGTCACTGTGTCGCCGACGATCAACGCAGGGGAACCGTCGAGCGGCACTGCGAACACGACCCAGTCAGCCGGGACCAACCCGTCGGCGGCCAGGTCGGCGGCGACAACGACTTCGCCAGCTGCGATCGACCGAGCTGCGACTGCGTCAGCCGTCAGCGTGGACACGGCACTCGGTGGCACCATCGCGATCGGATACTTGAAGGCGGTGACACGAACAACTTCGCCCGCGGCAACGGGTGTATCGGCTACCCAGACTTTGCGAGTCGTGCCCCAGGCGTCACGCTCCTGAGTCACCTCTGCCTGTGTGCTGGTGACGCTGAGCCAGACGGCGACCGCGCATGAGCCGACGATCAGCCAGTAGAGCCAGGGGCGGCGCGCAAAGGCCATACGCAGCCGAGGGAGAAGGGACATGAGAACCTCCGAGACGTGAGTACCGGGGCGCGACCTTGAAAGGTGCGCCATGCTCGGGGGAAGCCGCTGCAGCGCACCATATCGGCGTGCGCCGAATTCAGTCCTTGTTGGAGCTGGAGCTGGAGCTGGATGCAGGCGTGCTCGCAGGTGCCGGGGCGGGCGTGGAAGCGCTGGACGAGCTACCCGAATCTCCGCTCGACGACGACGACGACGACGCGGGTGCCGCGGCGGCCGCAGAACTGTCCGATGACCCGGCCTTCGATGACGACTTGGAGCCGCCGCGGCTGTCGGTCTTGTAGAAGCCGCCACCCTTGAACGTGACGCCGACGGGCAGGAAGACCTTCTTGACCGGCATGGTGGTACCCGAGCCAGGGTGCACGGCTTCGGTGAGTGCGTCGTCGCTGAACGACTGCTGGACCTCGATGGTCTCACCGGTATCGATGAACTTGTAGACGTATGTGGGCATCGGTGGCTCCGGGGGCTGTTGGTGGCAGCTGGTTCTAGCAGTCGGGTGGTGCGAGTGCTAAGGCTAGCTGGCGCTCGGCCCGTAGAGTGGGGCGATGCGGGCACGAACGGCAGTGATTCCGGCGGCAGGGATGGGCACACGGTTCCTGCCGGCAACGAAGGCGGTTCCCAAGGAACTGCTGCCCATCATCGATACTCCGGCGCTGCAACTGATCATCGATGAGGCTGTCGGCGCCGGCATCGAGCACGTGGTGGTCGTCACCAGCCACGCCAAGCCCGCGATCGAGGCCTACTTCGCAGACGCTCCAGACGTGGTAGCCAAGCTGCGCAGCACCGGTCGTCACGCGGTGGCGGACCGTCTCCAGCGCATTGGCCGCGACGTACGCATCAGCTTCGCCTATCAGGACGAAGCGCTCGGTTTGGGCCATGCGGTTGGCTGCGCTCGCGAGGCAGTGGGCGACGAACCCTTCGCGGTGCTGTTGCCCGACGAGATCATGGGCGACTCCAGCCTGCTCGCGCAGATGTGCGACGTCAGCGCCAGCACCGGCGGCAGTGTCGTCGGCCTCAAAAAGGTGCCGATGTCTGAAGTGTCGGCGTACGGCGTGGTCGACCCCTCCAGCGAGCTCGGCGAGGATGGCGTGATCAGTATCCGCACAATGGTCGAGAAGCCGTCGATGGCTGATGCTCCGAGTGACCTGATCATCATTGGTCGGTACGTGCTCACGCCCGACGTGTTCGACAAGATTGAGGCCGTGCAGCCGGGCGCCGGTGGCGAGATTCAGCTCACCGATGCGCTGCGCATGCAGGCTGCTTCCGGCCCGTTCCACGGTGTGCTGCGCGACATTCGTCGCTACGACACGGGAACCCCGCTGGGGTGGCTGACCGCAGTGGTGGAGATCGCGCTCGACGACGAACAGATCGGTACCGAGTTCCGTACGTGGTTGCTGGGCCGTATGTGAACGCCGCCGCCGCCGCCGTGCGTCAGGTCAAGCGGCGAAACAGCGTTGGGTAGTCGAGGACGAGGCCGAACTCGTCGACTTCCA
>JAYVVY010000121.1:0-4343 GCA_043786575.1 Ilumatobacteraceae bacterium | reverse complement strand
AGCAGGGTGTAGCGGTCGTCGGCCTGCTGGATGATGCCGGTGACGATGTCGCCTTCGCGGTTCGCGTATTCCTCGAACTTGCGGTCGCGCTCGGCCTCGCGGATGCGCTGGCTCATCACCTGACGGAACGTCTGGGCTGCGATGCGACCCATCTCTTCCTTGCGCGGCGTGTCGTCGCGCTCGTTGACCCAATTGCCGTCTTCGTCGACGTCGAACGCGGTGAACGTGAACTCGAACGTGTCGGGGTGGATACCGACTTCCACCTCAGCAGCGGCGCCGGGACGACGCTTGTAGGCAGTTGCCAACGCGTCGACCAACACCTGCAGCAGGGTGTCGACCGAAATGTTCTTCTCGTTGGCCAACATCTTGACCGCTTCGGACATATCGAGGCTGCTCACCGGGCCTCCTCCTTCGTAGATGCAGACGCCGGCGTCGCCGGTGTCGTGGATACTGATGTCGTAGATGTCGCCGACCCGTTCGAGGACGGCTTGGCAGCAGCCTTTTTCGCCGCGACCTTCTTCGGCTTGTCTGCCGCGGCAGGCTTGCCGGGCTTGGGTGCGGGGCCCCACACGAACACTGTGCGGGCCCGATCGATCTGATCGAACGCGACCGTGCGCTCTTCGATGCCATCGGCCCCGACAGTGTCGAGCCGGATGGTGGCTGACGTGTCGTCGGCGGCGATGAGCACGCCCTGAATGCGGCGACCGACATTGACCGTGTCGCGCAGGCGGACGGCGATGGTCTTGCCGATTTCGCGCTGGTAGTGCGCCGGGGTGCGCAGCGTGCGCTCAAGGCCGGGGCTGGTGACTTCTAACGTGTAGTGGCCAGGCAACGGGTCGTGATGGTCGAATTCGCGACCAATCAGCCGGGTCGCCAACGCAATTGCTTCGAGGTCGATTCCGCCCGTACTGCCGGCAGGTGTATCGATGGTGACGCGCAGGGTGCCACCGCGAAACTCGAGGTCGTAGAGGTCCAATTTGAGGTCGGCAATGATGGGTTCGACCAGCGAACGGACACGCTTGAGATTGCTGGCATCGCTCATTTTCGACCTCCTTTCGACGGTACAAGTGGGCCGAACTGGGCCCTAGCAGTAAAGAAGGCGTGGGCTCAAGAGCCCACGCCTCTAGTTCGGTGAACTTCAAAGACCCACCGAGTATAGCGGGCAACAGGTAGGGTTCGGCCTGCCGTGCGCCGCCCCCAGCGGCCCGCTCATCTCCCCACTGTGCCTCTTTAACGACCAAGGTGTCCCCTGTGCTGCGAATGTCGACGTTGTTTCTTCGTACCCTGCGCGAGGACCCCGCCGACGCGGAGGTTGCCAGCCATCGACTACTGGTGCGCGGCGGATACATCCGGCGCGTGGCACCGGGCGGGTTTGCCTGGTTGCCGTTGGGCTGGATGGTGTATCGCAACATCGAGCGCATCGTGCGTGAGGAAATGGACCGTGAAGGGTTTCAGGAAGTCCACTTCCCCGCATTGCTGCCCCGCGAACCGTACGAGGCAAGCGGCCGCTGGACGGAGTACGGCGACAACGTCTTTCGCGTGCAGGACCGCAAGGGCGCCGACTTCATGCTGGCGCCCACCCACGAAGAGGTCTTCACGCTGCTGGTGAAGGATCTGTACAGCAGCTACAAGGACCTGCCGCTGGTGATCTATCAAATCCAGACCAAGTATCGCGACGAGGCCCGCCCTCGCGCCGGCCTCTTGCGTACCCGCGAGTTCGTGATGAAAGACAGCTACAGCTTCGACATCGATGATGAAGGGCTGGAAACCAGCTACCAGAAGCACCGAGTGGCCTACCAGCGCACCTTCGACCGTTTGGGCCTGCCGTACGTCATCGTGTCCGCAATGAGCGGCGCCATGGGCGGCTCGGCCAGCGAAGAGTTCCTGGCGCCGATGGCCGTCGGCGAAGACACGTACGTGCGCTGCACTTCATGCGACTACGCCGCAAACACCGAGGCCGTTCAGGTCGCTCCCCCGGCAACCGTTCCGTTTGACGGCTTGCCGGCGGCACTGGTCGTCGATACTCCCGACACGCCCACCATCCAGACCCTGGTCGACCTTTTCAATGCGCGAGCCGACCTTCGTCGCGAGGACCGCAACTGGTTGGCGTCGGACACGTTGAAGAACCTCGTTGTCAAGCTGAAGTACCCCAACGGCACGGTCACTGCGCTCGCCATCGGCGTTCCCGGCGACCGCGAGGTGGACATGAAGCGACTCGAGGCGCAGGTCTCCCCCGCCGAGATCGAACCGTTCAGTGAAGACGACTTCACCAAGAACCCGCACCTGGCCAAGGGCTACATCGGGCCGGGCTCGCTGGGCGAGGACAAGCCAGCCGGTATTCGTTTCGTGGTCGACCCGCGCATTGTGGACGGCACACGCTGGATTACCGGCGCCGACACGCACGGCCGCCATGTGAAAGACCTGGTGATGGGCCGCGACTTCACTCCCGACGGTGTCATCGAGGCAGCCGAGGTTCATGGCGGCGACCCGTGCCCCAACTGCGGTTCGCCGCTGGAGATGGCTCGCGGTATCGAGATGGGCCACATCTTTCAGCTCGGGCGCAAGTACGCCGAAGCCCTCGGACTGACGGTGCTCGACGAGAACGGCAAGACCCGCGTGGTCACCATGGGTTCGTACGGTATTGGCGTGTCGCGGGCAGTGGCCGCCGTTGCGGAATTGAACTGCGACGAGAAGGGCCTGATCTGGCCGCGTGAGGTCTCCCCCGCCGACGTGCACATTGTCGCCACCGGCAAAGCGAGCGACCCTCAGCTGCCGGCCGCCGAGTTGCTGGCAGCGGAGTGCGAGGCTGCTGGAATTCGCGTCCTGCTGGACGACCGCCTTGGCGTGTCGCCCGGCGTGAAGTTCAACGACGCCGAGCTACTGGGGATGCGCACCATCGTCGTGGTCGGTCGCGGCTTGGCCGATGGCGTCGTCGAAGTCAAGAACCGACGCACCGGCCAGCGTGTTGACGTCGCCCTCGTAGACGTGGTCGCCCACCTCAAGGACTGAAGGTTTGTCGCCGTTTCGTGACCTTTGACCCTTTCATCATCACCGGGCGAGGGAAACGATTGCGGTATGAAGCTGCTCCTGATCGAATCAACCCCTGGCATCGCCACCGAGCTTGGCGCCGACCTCGTTGCCGGCGGCCATGAAGTAGTCACCTGCACGGACGAGCACGGAGGCCCGTGTCGCGGCGTTGAGCAGCACGCGGCCTGCCCGCTGGAGCAGCACATCGATCTGACGATCCTTGCACGCGACCCTGCCGCCGCCCGTTCGCTTGCAGAGATGGGTTCGGTGTGCGCAGCTCGTCACCGTGTGCCGATGGTGGAGGTCGACCCACGTCAGATCGACGACGAACTGCCCAGCGTGCGCGTTGCCTCGGCGGTGGCTCAGCGCGCTGCCGAGGCGGGTTACGCCACCGCCATCCGTCAAGAGCTGTCCCACCTGCCGGCGTTGGTGGACGTCGACCGCACGCCCAGCCGCATCCACGTCTCCGTCCAGGTTCCGTCCAGCCAGAACACTCCGCAGAAGCTGTCTGCCATCGCCGACCGCGCTCGCCACGCGGTTCGCCAGCACGACCCCTACGTGAACTGCATTGACGTGTCGGTGGTCTGCTACCCAGATCCCAGCTGAGACCCGGCGGCTCAGCTGAAGCGAGCCACACCCTGGTCGATGACCACGCGGTCGCCGACCGACGTGGTGAACACGGCCTGGCCCTGGCCCGTGCGCCACACGCGAACAGTCAACGCGTCGCCGGGCATGACCGGTGACGAGAAGCGACCTTCGATGTGATGGAACCGGGTGACGTCGTTGTCCGCCAACGCGCCGAGCAGCGCGCGGCCGGTGAACCCGTAGGTGCACAGGCCATGCAGAATCGGCCGGTCGAAACCACCCATCGCGGCAAACGACGGGTCGGTGTGGAGCGGGTTGCGGTCGCCCGAGAGCCGATAGACGAACGCCTGGTCGGGCGATGTCTGCAGCGTGATCTCGTGGTCGGCGGCGGTCTCGGCCGGTGGCTCGTTCTGTGGGCCGCTGGGCCCCCGCTCGCCACCCCATCCTCCTTCGCCGCGAATGAAGACTGCCGAGCGTGTGCTCCACAACGGCTCCCCGTCGACAGACTTCACTTCGTTCTCCATGACAACAACGGCAGCCTTGCCCTTGTCATACATCGCGACAACCCGGTCCTGTGTGGTGGCCTGTGCCTCCACCGGGATTGGGCGGTGCAGGGTGATCGCCTGCGAGCCGTGCACCAGCAACGCGAAGTTGAACGAGCCGATCTGGCTCATCGCACTGGCACCGGGCGAGGCGGTGCCGGAGCCAGCAACGACTGCAAACGTCGGGAA
>JAYVVY010000120.1:0-8432 GCA_043786575.1 Ilumatobacteraceae bacterium | reverse complement strand
CGAGAGGAGAATCGAACTCCTGACCTACGCATTACGAGTGCGTTGCTCTACCGACTGAGCTACCCGGGCGACGGGCAGCAATGCTAGCGGTCGGCCCCTAACGACCCCACCCGATTCCGTTACAGCGACGGCAGGTCAATGAGTAATGCCTGCAGCAGGAGCGTTTCGTTGGGGTTTCTGTCCAACGAATCCAGCGCCACGTGGATGCGCTGCACGGCGTGCACGGCAGCCTCGGGCCGTGTAAGCCGTTCGGCGAGGAGCGCGTCGCGATACGCGCCAGCCATGACGGCCAACCCACTGCGCAGTTCGTCGACGCGGTGACGGCGAAGCTCGCGCTTGTGCCGCTCTTCCAACTGCTTGCGGCCGCTGCCGCGCTCGCCGACGGCGGCGACCCGTGCCTCTAGCGCGGTCGCCTCGTCGGCTTGGCGGGCAGCGAGGGGCGCCGCTGCTGCCTCGATCAGTGTGTTGAGTTCGGTGACCAGCGAGACAACGGTGGTGCCCGTGCCGTCCAGTCGTTGGGGAATGGTGGCGAATGCTTCCCTGCGCGCCATCAGCCCAGTGTCGGTGGCGAGCACGCGGGCGCGGGTGAGGTTGCCGGATGCAGCGGCCGCCGTCTGCGCAGCGGTCTCGGCAGTTGCGCCTTCGGCGATGAGCACGTCGCGGATTGTTGCCTCGGCGATGGACGAGAACTCGATACGAACGCACCGCGATGCAACGGTGATCAGTTCCGGCGGCACTTGGTCGGCAAGGACGATGAACACCGTGCTGGCGGGCGGCTCTTCGATGGTCTTCAACAAGCGAGCCGCGCCCTCCGCTTCCAGGAGATGAAACTCGTGGAGCAGCATCACTTTGCGACTGCTCTCGATGGGTGCCAGTGACGCGTTGCGAATGATCTCGGAGACTTGCTCCTTCGAGATCCGCGCGCCGGTGCGCTCGACCTCGCGTACGTCGGGGTGTTCGCCGGCGAGGGCTAGCCGAGCATCGCGAGAGTCAGGCTCGTCGTGGCCGGTGAGCAGGAGCGCAGCGAATGCCCGCGCCGCCTCGTCCTTCGTGCTGCCGGGAGGGCCGACGAAAAGGTAGGCGTGCACCGGTGCCGCGGCTGCCCGGGTCAGCTGATCAACTGCGCGGGGCTGGCCGACGACACCGTCCCACACCGACGTCGCGTACTCGGCAAACATCAGATACCGAGACGCGCTTTGACTGCGCTACGAATTGCGCGGGTGACGGCGTCCATTGACTTCGAGCCATCGATGATGACCCAGCGCTCGGGTTCACCCTCGGCCATGTGCTGAAAACCATCGCGAACGCGGCGGTGAAACTCTTCGCCCTCTTGCTCGAATCGGTCCAGCTGGCGGCCCCGCATTCGCCGCTCCAACACCTCGGGCGCCGTGTCAAGCAGCAGCACCAAGTCTGGCCAATGGGTACCCACAGCCCATTTGTTGAGCCGCCGCACTTCCGCGAGCGGCAGCTCGCGGCCGTAGCCCTGGTAGGCGAGAGTGGAGTACACGCTGCGGTCACTGACAACGTGCCGCCCGGCGGCGAGCGCGGGCGCCACTACCTCGTGGATGTGCTGAGCGCGGTCGGCGGCGGTGAGCAACGCCTCGGCACGATGCGAGAGGTTTGTCACGGACGTGTCGTGAAGGATGGTGCGGATTCGTTGGCCGATCGCTGTGCCACCGGTTTCGCGAGTGAGGACCGCGTCAAGTGCAATCGCCAGCCGTGCAGCGTGAGTGCTCTTGCCGCACCCTTCGGCGCCTTCGAGCGTGATGTAGCGACCGGTTGACATATCCGGGGCACCATACCCAGCGGGACACGCTAGTCTGTGTTTGAGATTTGTATCCCGAAATGTGAGATCACTATGTGGATCATTGTGACACTGATTGCCGCTGGCTTTCAGACCGCGCGCACTGCACTTCAGCATCGCCTACGGGCACTGCTGTCGGTCAGTGGAGCCGGTTTCGTGCGCTATCTCTATGGTGCACCGTTGTCGGCGCTGGCTGTGCTGGTGGCCTGGTCCAGCGGCGTCGAGTGGCCGCACATCGCCGCTCGCTTCTGGCCAACGATCCTCGGGGGTGGCATTGGGCAGATCCTGGGCACCGTGTGTCTCATCCGGGCGTTCGATGCACGCGACTTTGCGGTGGGCACGGTCTTCGCCAAGACCGAAGTAGTCCAGGTGGCGTTGCTGTCGTGGGTGCTGCTGGGCGAGCCGTTGCGATGGGGCGGCTGGCTGGGAGCCGCGGTCTGCATGGTGGGCGTCGCTCTCCTGGCGACGAAGGGGCAGCGCTTCACCTGGGCTGCGATCCGACAGCCCGCGGCGTTGTACGGGCTGGCTGCCGGCGGTCTCTTCGGGCTGGCCTCGATCGGGATCCGCGGGGCGACGAAGGCGCTCGATGGTGGACCGATCGTGATGCATGCGATCGTGACCTTGGCGGTGATGAACTCGATGCAGACCATCATCCACGGTGGGTATCTCGTTGCCCGAGAGCGCGATCAGATTCGGCTTGCCGTCGTTCACTGGCGCTCCAGCGCGGTGGTCGGCGTGCTGAGTGTGTGCGGTTCTGCCGGGTGGGCGTTGGCGTTGGCACTGGAAAACGCAGCAAAGGTGCGCACCCTCGGCCAGGTGGAATTGCTGTTCGCGTTCGCCGTCTCGCGCCGGTGGCTGAAGGTCCGCCACACGCGAGGTGAGCTGGCAGCCAGCGGCCTAGTTGCCCTCGGCGTAGTAACCGTCGTCCTGCTCGGCTAACGAATCCGTTAGAGGGAGGTGTCGGGCCACTCTGAGGTAGCTACCGGTCCGGCGGCAGAGGTTGCTGCCTTCTTCGGCGCAGCGGTCTTCTTGGCGGCGGCTTTCTTGGCCGGCGCCTTCTTGGCCGCAGCGGCCTTCTTCGGTGCCGCCTTCCTGGCCGGCGCCGACTTCTTGGCGGCAGCCTTCTTGGTGGCCGAGGCCTTGCGACCGGCGGTGCCGCCCTTTTCGATGATGGCCTCGCGACGAATCACGAGCAACTCGAAGGCACGCTCAGGCTCCATGGCGTCCAAGCGGTCGCCCTTCGACAGGGACGCATTCGTCTCGCCGTCCGTGACGTACACGCCGAACTTGCCGTCTTTCGCCACCACCGGCTTGCCACTGACCGGGTCGGTGCCGAACTCGCGCAGCGGACCTTTCGCGGCCATGTTGGCGCCGCCGCGACGGAAGACCTTCGGCTGGCTGAAGATGGCGACGGCTTCGGCCAGCGAGATGGTGAGCAGCTGCTCCTCGTTGGTGATATTGCGGAAGTCTTTGCCCTTTTGCACATATGGCCCGTAGCGGCCGTTGTTGGCCATGATCGCTTCGCCATCGGCGGGGTCGACACCAACGGTGCGTGGCAGCTGCAGTAGCTCTTTGGCGTCGTCGATGGTGACCCGTTCGAAAACCATCGTCTTGAACAGGCTGGCCATTTTCGGCTTCTCCAGCCCTGGAGGCAGATTGTCTGGGGCGCCCCACTGCACGTACGGCCCGTAACGACCGTTCTTGGCGAACACCGGGTACCCGTCGAGCTCGCCGATCGGCTCGTCGCTCTTCGGCGCCGACAGCAGTTTCAACGCGACTTCCACGGTCAGTTCGTCGGGCGTGAGGTCGTCGGGCACGCTGGCCGTGTCCTCGCCGCGCTTCACGTAGGGCCCGTACTTGCCCGGCTTCACCACGATCTCGTTGCCGTCGGGGTCGAGGCCGATGGGGAACGAGTTGATGGCGGCAGCGTCGATGTGGTCGAGATTCTCGGTGACCAAACGCTTCAGGCCCGGCATCGCGTCGGCGGCTGGCACGGTGTCGTCGGAGCCGAAGTAGAAGTGCTGCAGCCAGTCCTGTTTCTTCAGCTCGTTGCGCGCGATTGCGTCGAGGTCTTCGTCGATGCGGGCCGTGAACTTGTAATCGACCAGTTCTTCGAAGTGCTGCTCCATCAAGCCGACGACTGCGAATGCAGTCCATGTGGGAACCAGTGCCTGGCCCTTCTTCCACACGTACCCGCGGTCCTGCACGGTCTGGATGATGGAGGCCCAGGTGGACGGGCGGCCAATCTCCAACTCGTCGAGGCGCTTGACCAACGAAGCCTCGGTGTAGCGCGCCGGCGGCACAGTGGCGTGACCATTCGGGGTCAGCTCGGCGACGGGCACCTGCTGGCCAACCGTGAGCGGCGGCAGCAGGGCTTCCTTGTCGTCGTCGGCCTCGGCCTCGTCGGTGCTCTCCACGTAGACCTGGCGATAGCCGGGGAACGTGATGGTGGTGCCGCTGGCGGCGAACTCGCAATCGGTGCCGCCCGCTACCGCACCGTCACGCGCAACGGCACCGAGGCGAACCGAGACGGTGGTGCCGGAGGCATCGGCCATCTGGGTGGCCAGCGTGCGCTGCCAGATCATCCGGTAGAGCGACATCTCCTGGCCGTTGAGCTCGTGGCCGACGGCATCGGGTGAACGCAAGGGTGTGGTGGGGCGGATGGCCTCGTGGGCCTCCTGCGCATTCTTGCTCTTGCTGGTGAACTGGCGGGGCGTGGGCGACAGGAACTGTTGCCCGTAGGTGCGCTGCACCTCTGCACGTACGGCGCCCAGCGCCTCGGACGAGAGGGCCACGCTGTCGGTGCGCATGTAGGTGATGTAGCCACGTTCGTAGAGGCCTTGGGCGATGCGCATGACCTGTGCTGCACCAAGGCGCAGCTTGCGACCGCCCTCCTGTTGCAGGGTGCTGGTCATGAATGGCGCCTTGGCGCTACTGCGGTACGGTTTCTCCTCCACGGAGCGAACGGTGAAGGCGGCGCTAGCGAGTGCCGTGGCCAACGACCGGGCGCGAGCCTCGTCGACCACGACGATGTTCTTCTTCGGCTGCCCGTCGGCGGTGAAGTCCTTGCCGGTAGCGACTTTGCTGCCGTCGAGTGCGACGAGCGCGGCGCTGAACGAGGGCGACGTGCCGGTGAGGAGATCGATATCCCAGTAGCCGGCTGTCACGAAGGCGATGCGCTCACGTTCGCGCTCGACGATCAGACGCACCGACGGGCTCTGCACGCGGCCAGCGGACAGACCTCGGTTCACGCGGCGCCAGAGGACTGGCGACACCTCATACCCGTACAGGCGATCGAGAAGGCGACGGGTCTCGGCAGCATCGACCAAGCCGTAGTCCAGGCCGCGCGGGTTGGCGACCGCATGGTCGATCGCGCTCTTGGTGATCTCGTGAAAGACCATCCGCTTGACGGGGATTTTTGGCTTCAGATACTCGAGGAGGTGCCAGCTGATGGCTTCGCCCTCGCGATCCTCGTCCGTCGCGAGGTAGAGCTCGCTGGCGTCCTTCATGGCCGCTCGTAGGTCCTTGACCACGTCCTTACCGCGCACAGTCAGCTCGTACGTGGGCTTGAAGCCGTTGTCGACATCAATCGACAATCCCTTACTGGGCAAGTCGGCGACGTGGCCCACCGAGGCGCGCACATCGAACCCTGCGCCGAGGAACTTGGCGAGGGTTTTTGCCTTGGCTGGGGATTCGACGATGACGAGTGGCTTGGGCATTGGGAGGCATCCCTACGTGATGCGACCCCTCCGTGTCAAGGCGTGAGGCGGCAGGAGGGTTCGGTTGTTGCTCATGCGAGCGACTATCCGACGAGTTCGCCGACCTCTTCGGTGGTGGCTTCGGAGGTGGCTTCGACATGTGCCTCGGGATGTGTGCCTTCGACGTTGAGTCGGGGAAGGATGCGATCCAGCCACTTGGGAATCCACCAGTTGCGGTCGCCGAGGAGTTCCATCGTCGCGGGCACCAGCACCATACGGACGATGGTTGCGTCGACGAAGACGGCGACAGCCATTCCCAAGCCGAAGAGCTTCAGGTTGCGATCATCGCCCAGCACGAACGCCGAGAACACGCACACCATGATGATGGCGGCAGCGGTGATGACGCGGGCGGTCGCGGCCAGGCCGTCGGCCACTGCGGTGGCATTGTCGCCGGTGCGGTCGAACTCTTCCTTCATGCGTGACAGCAGGAAGACCTCATAGTCCATGGAGAGTCCGAAGACGATGGCGAACAGCATCATCGGTGCCCACGCCTCGACCGGGCCGGCCTTGTCGACACCAATGAGGCTGATGCCCCAGCCCCATTGGAAGATGGCGACGGTGACGCCATAGGCGGCACCGACGGACAGCAGGTTCATGATGACCGCCTTCAGCGGCACGAGCAGGCTTCGGAATACGATCATCAGCAGCAGGAAGCTGAGAATGAGAACAGCGCCGATCAACAGTGGCAGTCGTCCGCTGATGTAGGTGGCGAAGTCGATGCCGCCGGCAGTCCAGCCACCGACGTTGACTTTGATGCCGGTGGAGGGGAGCACGTCGTCGCGGAGGCGATGAACGAGATCCGCGGTGGCCTCATCCTGAGGTGCGGTCTTGGGGTAGATGACCCAGGACCAGGTGCTCTCGCCAATTTGTGCGCCCGGCGATGCGAACGCGACGTTGGCGTCGGCCGCGAGCGCAGTATCGACCAGCACGACGGTGTCCGCGGTTGCTGCAGCGTCCGTGCTGACGAGGTAGAGCGGGCCGTTGCTGCCCGGACCAAAGCCTGCGGCGACGAGGTCGTACGCACTGCGTACGGTGGTCTCCTTGGGGGCGTTGCCTTCATCGCCGAAGCCAAGGCGGATGCCAAACAGCGGCAACGACAGCGCGATCAACACACCAGCGGCGGCGACCAACGCAGGCCACGGACGATGCTGAATGAACCGGCTCCAGCGATACCAACCCTGCTCCTCACGGGGCTTCACCGCCCGATGCGGCAGGGGCGTGCGCAGGCCCCTACCGAATGGCAGGTAGCTGACGACCATGACCAACACAGCACCGAGCAGACTGATGCCCATCAGCGGGCCGAGGTTGTCGACGATGACGCCGACGATTCCGCACAACACGACCAGCAGTACGGCCGCGGCCGCGGCACGGGTGGTGGTGCGAATGCGGGTACCGGTGAAGCCCAGCAGCGCTGGCAGCAGCGTGATGGACGCAATCATCATGACCAACACGCCGGTGGCACCCGCCACGGCCAGGCCACGTACGAACGACAGGCCCATGATGAACAGGCCGAGCAACGAGATCATCACGGTGATGCCGGCGAAGATGACAGCGCGGCCGCTGGAGTCGACCGCCGCGATAGTCGCTGTCTCTGGATCTTCGCCCATATCGAGGTGTTCTCGGTAGCGACTGACGATGAACAGCGCGTAGTCAATTCCCACTCCGAGGCCAATCATCGCTGCCATCTGCGGACCGAACTCGGGGATCGAGAACCCGTTGGATGCGATACCGACGATGGCCATCGCAACACCCAAGCCGGCGAGGGCGGTGCCGATGGGCAGCCCCATCGCGACGACGGAACCGAAGGCGATGAGGAGCACGATGACTGCAGCAAGAATGCCCAAGACTTCGCTTGCAGGGAACTCGAACGCGGCAAAGACTTGGCCGCCGTACTCGATACGCAGACCGGGTACGGACACCTTGTCGCCAAGGGCGATGATCTCCTTGCCGAGCTTCTGCGTCGCCGCCTGGTCCATCTTCGATACCGACAACTGGGCGAAGGAGACGTCCTGGCCGAGTGTGTTCGTGGGCGAACCAGCCGGACTGTTCTGGCGGACACCTTCGGGCGAGAACGGGCTGATCACCTTGACGTTTTCGACTGCGTCGACCTGAACAAACAAGGCCTCCATCGCCGCTTGCACCTCAGGGTCGGAGGTGCCCTGTGGTGCCGTGAAGACGATCTGTGCGGGGAAGCCAGCGTCTTCTTTGTTCCCGACATTCTGGAACGCCTCCTGCACCAGCTTCGACTCGCTGTCGGGCTGGTTGAAGTCGGTGTGGTAGTCGGTGCCCAGCGCGCCGCCCGCGACATTGAGGCCGATGAGCAACGGCAGCCAGATTCCAAAAACCATCAACCAGCGCTTGCGGAAGCTGAAACGCGCGAGGCGAACGAGCATTGGGTCCTCCCGAGCTGCCCAGACCGGAACCGGGCCACTCATGCGCGACGCTACCGTTGTCGCTATCGACGAACCATGTGACATCCGCCTCGGGTGGACACCCGAGGCGTTGGCGCACTGGCGTCATCTCGGAGCACCGCTGACGACTGGTCGCGTCAGTCGACTTGATCGTGGCTGGAGCAGCGTGCTGGTGTCGCTCGATCGGCCGCCGGCGCGCGTTCGCAACATCGGCGCCGATGTTGCGGTGGGGGACTTCGTTGTCTTTGGCGATGACGAGGAACGGGTCGAACAAGTACTCGATCGGCACAGTGCATTCGTACGGCGTGCGTCGTTCGAGGGCAATCGGGCGGAGGCCCAGACCATTGCAGCCAACATCGATGTGGTCATGTTGCTGCATGGGCTGACATCGCCGCCAAACCCGCGTCGGCTGGAACGTGAACTGGTGTTGGCATGGGACAGCGGCGCACGACCCGTGCT
>JAYVVY010000119.1:0-2914 GCA_043786575.1 Ilumatobacteraceae bacterium | reverse complement strand
CTCGACCCTTCGTGGCCGGTCATCGAAGACCCCGCCAACTTCGGCTACTACCGCGAGGAAGTCGGTGGCTTGATGGTGGGCTTCTTCGAAACGAAGTGCGCGCCGTGGAACGTTGGCGCGATTCCGGCGGACTCATCGTTTACCTCGATCCAGCCCGACTGGGACCGGATGAGCCCATACGTGGAGGCCGCGATGTCGCGAGTGCCGCGCTCGTTGGACACGGGCATCCGCACGTTCTTCTGCGGGCCGGAGAGCTTCACTCCCGACCTGCGCCCCATCATCGGTCCGGCCCCGGAGGTGCGCAACTACTTCGTCGCCGCGGGGCTCAATTCGATCGGCATACTCACCGGCGGCGGCCTCGGCCGGCTGGTAGCACACTGGATTGTCGACGGCGACCCGGACGCCGATGTCACCGGCATGCATCCGGCTCGCCTGCAGCCGTACCAATCGAACCCGGAGTACCGCCGCACCCGAACTGTGGAGTCGTTGGGCATGGTCTACCAGTGCCACTACCCGAACAAGTCGCTGTACACGGCGCGCGGTGCCAAGCTCTCGCCCTTGCACACCCGCCTGGTGGAGCAGGGCGCCTACCTGCGCGATGTCAGTGGCTGGGAGAGCGCCGATTGGTACGCCGGGCCCAGCGAGGTCGCTGAACCGGGCCCACTCACCTGGGGCCGGCCGTCGTGGTGGGCGAACTGGCAGGCCGAGCACCGTGCCTGCCGTGAGGCCGTGGTGCTGATGGACATGAGCTTCATGTCGAAGTTCCGGGTCCAGGGTCGCAACGCCGGGTCCATGCTGGACACGCTGTCCGGCAACGCTGTCAACGGTGCGGTCGGCGAGATCACATACACGCAATGGCTGAACGAACGCGGCACCCTGGAGGCGGACCTGACCGTCACCAAGTTGGCAGACGACTCGTTCTTCGTCGTCGCTACCGACACCGCCCACCGACATGTGGAGTCACAGCTCGCTCGCGCCGCCGTCGGCCAGCACGCATTCGTTGCCGACGTCACCGGCGCATACGCGCAGATCAATGTGCAGGGGCCGAACTCACGCTCGCTGCTGCAGACACTGACAACCGTCGATCTGTCCAACGAAGCCTTCCCCTTCCGCGCCGCTCGCGAGATCGATCTGGGTTTCGCCCGTGTGCTGTGCGTGCGCATTACCTACCTGGGCGAGCTGGGCTACGAGCTGTACGTGCCCACCGAGCAGGCCGTGCACGTCTACGACCGCATCGTGGCTGCCGGGCCAGAGTTCGGCCTACGCCACGCGGGGCTGAAAGCGCTGGCCAGCCTGCGCCTGGAGAAGGGCTACCGCGACTATGGCCACGACATCGACAACACCGACGGCCCGTTGGAGGCCGGCTTCGGGTTCGCGGTCGCACTAGAGAAGCCGGGTGGCTTCATCGGGCGCGACGCGGTCGTCGCGCGCAAGGCAGCGGGCTCACTGGAGCGGCGTCTGGTCTCGGTACTCCTCAGCGACCCCGAGCCGCTGATGTACCACGCCGAGGTGCTGCGCCGCGATGGTGTGCCGGTCGGTTACCTACGCGCCGCGTCCTACGGCCACACCCTCGGCGCCGCGATTGGCCTCGCGATGGTCGAAGGCCACGGCCAGGCCATCACCCCCGCCTGGTTGGCGGCTGGGGCGTGGACAGTGGAGATCAACGGCGCAGAGCACGCGGCAATGGTTTCTTTGCGGCCGTTCTACGACCCATCAAACGAACGCATCAAGCAGTAGTCGTTCGCCGTCCTTTCAGAGCTTGCGGATGACGAGGCTGCCGATGCTGTAGCCGGCACCAAAGCTACACAGGACGCCGATATCACCCGAGGCCAGGTCCGAGCGGCAGAGGTGGAACGCGATCACCGAACCGGCCGACGATGTGTTCGCGTACCGGTCCAGGATCACCGGTGCCTCGTCCTCGTCGGGCAAGCGCCCGAGCACGCCCTTGGCAATGAGCTGATTCATTTTCAGATTGGCCTGATGCAGCCAGAAGCGGCGCACGTCGGCGGCCTCCAGGGACAGCGCGTTCAGCTGTTCGTTGATGTGAGCGACCACCATCGGGCACACTTCCTTGAACACCTGCTGGCCACGCTGCCGGAAGACCAATTCGCTGGGGTCGCGCTCGCCGTCCTCACACGGGTTGAGGTAGCCGAAGTCATTGCGGATGCTGTTCGAAAACTTCGTGGCCAACCGACCGCGCAACACCTCCCACTGTTCACCGGCAATCGCGTCGTTCGCACGTTCTAGTACGACCGCCGTGCATGCGTCGCCGAAGATGAAGTGATGGTCGCGAGCCGCGAAGTTGTTGTGGCCGGACGTGATCTCGGGATGCACGACGACAACACAATTGGCCGAACCATTGAGCAGTGCATCCACGCCGGCCTGCATGCTGAACGTTGCCGAGGAACACGCCACGTTCATGTCGTAGGCCCAGCCACCCGCGCCGATTGCGTGCTGGATCTCGATGGCAACTGCGGGGTACGCGCGCTGCAGGTTCGAACAACCGACGATCACACAGTCGACCTCGTCGGCGCGCCGGCCGGCCTGCGCCAACGCCTCAGCGATTGCGGGCAACGCCATCTCGGCCTGGAGGCACAGCTCATCCTCGCCGCGCAGCGCAAGGTGGGGCCGCAGACGAGTCGGGTCGAGCACGCCAACCTTGTCCATCACGTAGCGGCTCTTGATACCCGAGGCTCGCTCGATGAACTCAGCATTCGGAATCGCGCGCTCGACCAACTCGCCAGCCGCGATCTCCGCCGTGTGCTCTTCGTTCCACTGCTCGATGGCGATGGTCAGCGAGGCCACCAACTCGTCATTGGAGATGGAGAACGGCGGGGTGAACAACCCGCTTCCGGTAATGACAACACGATCAGGCACGGCCGCCGACCCTACTGCCGAACGACTCACTACTTCG
>JAYVVY010000118.1:0-1828 GCA_043786575.1 Ilumatobacteraceae bacterium | reverse complement strand
ACGGTTTCATCGAGCCCATCACCCGCACCCTCCCGATGGAGTACGCCGTCGAGTGGAGCCGCCTCATCGAACTGCAAATGGAAGGCAGCGTCGGCTGACCCTGTCGCCAGCCGACGCTGGCTGTTTGCCGGCGGCAGGGTCGTTGCGCTCGCGATCGGTGCTTCCCAGAATGGTACGTAACCTTCCAGGGCTTCCCATTCGCGCCGGCAACTAGTTGACGGTCTCTCGCTGCGTTGCCCGTTCGGTCCACAACGGGGCACAACTCGTTGTTAGCACTCGATGAAGTTGACCGCTACGGGCGCGTTCGGCTTGCGGCCGAGAAACGTGATGGCCAGGCCGCCGCGTGCGGTTTCCTTGTACTTCTCGTGCATGTCGCGGCCGGTGTCGCGCATGGTGGCAATCGCCTGATCCAGTGAGACCAGGTGGGTGCCGTCGCCATGCAGCGCGAGGCGAGCCGCGTTGATGGCCTTCATCGAAGCCATTGCGTTGCGCTCGATGCAGGGGACCTGAACCAGCCCGCCGATCGGGTCGCAGGTCAGTCCTAGGTTGTGTTCCAGCGCGATCTCGGCGGCGTTCTCCACCTGCTCGGGCGTGCCGCCCATCACATGCGCCAGTCCTGCTGCGGCCATTGCGCAGGCCGAGCCAACTTCACCCTGGCATCCGACTTCGGCGCCCGAAATGGACGCGTTCATCTTGAACAGCGCGCCGATGGCACCAGCGGTGAGCAGAAATTCGACGATGCCGTCGTCGTCGGCGCCCGGGACGAACTTGGTGTAGTAGTGCAGCACCGCTGGCACGATGCCCGCTGCGCCGTTGGTGGGGGCAGTGACCACGCGTCCGCCGGCGGCGTTCTCTTCGTTGACTGCGAGAGCGAACAGGTTGACCCAATCGAGTGTGGCCAACGGATCCACGTTGCCGTCGTCGGCCATCAGTGTGCGATGCAGCGCTGCAGCCCTACGTTGCACGTGCAGGCCGCCGGGCAGCTCACCCTCGTTGCGGCATCCGCGGGCCACGCAGTCGCGCATTGCCTGCCAGATTTCCAGCAGCTCAGTGCGCACCTGCGCAGTCGTCCGCTGCGTGTGCTCGTTGGCCATCTTGATGTCACTGATTGAGGCGCCGTTGGCAGCGCACATCTCCAGCAGTTCGTCGGCCGAACCGTATGGGTATGGAACTGACGACCGCGACGAGTTGATCGGCGCGTTGACCTCGTCATCGTCGACGACGAAGCCGCCGCCGACCGAGTAGTAGCGGTGGCTCAGCGTCAGCGCGCCGTCGCGGTCGAACGCTTCGAACATCATCCCGTTGGGGTGGGCCGGCAGCGTTTCGTCGGCGTGCATCACGATGTCGCTCTCGACGTCGAATGCGATGGCCGCTTCGCCCAGCAGCCGCATGGTGCGGCCAGCGGTGATGCCTTCAAGGATCCCAGCGATGTCGTCCGGATCGATGGTCTGCGGTTGTGCGCCGCTGAGGCCAAGCAGTACCGCCGAGACCGTGCCGTGGCCAACGCCGGTGGCGGCCAGCGAGCCGTAGAGATGCGTGCGGACAGTGCCAGCCGCGGTCAGGCCGTGTTCTGCATCCAAGCGTTCGAGAAAGCGGCGGGCCGCGCGCATCGGGCCGACGGTGTGCGAGCTGGATGGACCGATGCCGATGCGGAACAGTTCGAACACGCTGATCGTCATGTGAGGGAAGCCTTCGATCGCATTGTTCGATCCTGGCAGACCGCAGACCCGTCGTGCTGCCAGAATGTCGCTATGCCCATGCGTCAGGAGTGCCGGAACTTCGAGAGCCGTACGTACCCGAACGGTGAGACGGTTCGAAAGTGCAATCT
>JAYVVY010000117.1:0-3334 GCA_043786575.1 Ilumatobacteraceae bacterium | reverse complement strand
GTACGAGCAGGGCCGTGGCGACGATCGCATCGGCACCACGTTGAAGGGCATCGGCCCGGCCTACGCCGACAAGGCGCGACGCATCGGCATCCGCGCCGGTGAGGTGCTCGACCCCGCAGCGTTCGCGCACTCGGTGAAGGCGCAAACGGTCGCACACAACAGCGAGATCACCGCGCTCGGCGGCGAGGCGCTTGACATCGACTCGGTCGTGGCGCAGTTCAGCGAACTCGGCGCACGCTTGGCGCCGTACGTCTGCGACACCGTCGAGATGCTGCACGAGTCGCTCGACCGCGACGACGCACTGTTGCTCGAAGGTGCGCAGGCGACGTTCCTCGACCTCGATCACGGCACCTACCCGTTCGTCACCTCCTCGAACCCGACCGCGGGCGGCGCCTGCGTGGGCACCGGCATCGGGCCGCGCTACCTCGACCGCATCGTGGGCATCACCAAGGCGTATTGCACACGCGTGGGCAGCGGCCCCTTCCCCACCGAACTGCTGGACGAATTGGGCGACAAGCTGGTGGAGATCGGTCGCGAGTTCGGCACCGTCACCGGCCGTCGCCGGCGCTGCGGCTGGCTGGACGTGGTGATGCTGCGAAAGGCGGTGCGCATCAACAGTTTCACCGAGCTGGCGCTGACCAAGCTGGACGTGCTCGACACGTTCGATGAAATCAAGGTCTGCACCGAATACGACGCCGATGGCCAGCCGATCTACGCCGTGCTGCCTGGGTGGCTGACGGACATCAGCGCGGTCAACACACTGGAGGGTTTGCCCGACAAAGCAAAGGCGTTGGTGGACTTGGTGGAGAAGGAAGTCGGTGTGCCGATTCGGATTGTGGGCACCGGTGCCGAGCGCCACAGCTACGTGGTCTGGCAATGATCCCGCGCTACTCGATGCCGGAAATGGCCGACGTTTTCAGCGACGTTGCGCGCTTCGATCGCTACCTCGAGATCGAGCTGTTGGCCACCGAGGCACACGTCGCGCTGGGTGTCGTCCCCGCTGCTGATGCCGCTGTGTGTCGGGCCAACTCGCCGGTCGTCGACGAGGCATTCGTGCAAGCAGTCAGCGACCGCGAAGCCGTGACCGACCACGATGTCGCCGCCTTCGTCGACGTCGTGCAGGCGGCGATCGGTACACCCGCTGGCGCGTGGATTCACTACGGCCTGACCAGCAGCGACGTCGTCGATACCGCGTGGTGTTGGATGATGCGCGACGCGTGCGACCAGCTACTCGCCGCTGCCAATGAGCTGCTGCGCACGCTGGTCAACATGGCCCGCGAGCATCGCGAGACCGTGATGATCGGCCGCACGCATGGCATCCACGCCGAGCCCACGACCTTCGGAGCGAAGATCGCGCTGTGGGCACTACACGTCGACCGCGACCGCACACGACTGCGCGCGGCCCGCGAGTCGGTCGCTGTCTGCAAGCTCAGCGGCGCGGTGGGCACCTACAGCAACATCGACCCTTCCATCGAGCGCCACGTCGCTGACGCGCTTGGTTTGAAGGCGGTGCCCGCGACGCAGATAATCGCCCGCGACCGCCACGCCGAGTTTCTCTACGCCTGCGCAACCGTCGGCGCGACGATGGAGTTGATTGCCGTCGAACTGCGGCACCTCCAGCGCACGGAAGTGCGTGAAGTGCAAGAGGGTTTCAAGCCGGGCCAGAAAGGTTCCAGCGCGATGCCACACAAGCGCAACCCCATTGCTGCCGAGACCATCACGGGCTTGTCACGCGTACTGCGCGGCAACCTGCAGGCCGGGCTCCAAGACGTCGCCTTGTGGCACGAACGCGATATCTCGCACAGCTCCGTCGAGCGCATCGTGCTGCCCGACAGCGCCATGCTGGCGTACTACGTGATGCGCCGGATGAATCGACTGCTGCTGGGCCTGCAGGTGTTCCCCGCCCGCATGCAGGCGAACCTCGATGCCAGCTTCGGTTTGGTGTTCAGTCAGCCCGTCCTGCTGGGCCTGGTGCAGGCCGGTCTGACCCGCGACGAGGCATATCGAATCGTGCAAGAGAATGCTGGTCGCGCGTGGGACGAGAGCCGCTCGTTTCGCGAGCTGCTCGACGCCGACCCCCGCGTCACCGTTGCAGCGGACGTGTTGGACGGTGCATTCGATCTGCGGCGCTCCGTGCAGCACGCTGGCCGCGGTGTCGATGCGCTGGACGCACTGGCCGTTGCGCAGTAAGCCGTTGGGCAGCAGTAGAGCGTCACGCCCCGCGAGAAATACCCGCGGCCTTGAGCACCGCGGGGTTGATACCGATGGCCCGCCATGCGGCATATGAGACGCCCGTGCGCTCGCCGTACGCCCTGGCGACCTTGATGAAGTCGGCCTCCAGCGAACCCATGTCGACCGTGGCCCCCATGGTTGCCAACTCGGCTAGGAGGTCCATGCGCTCCTGCACCAACCGCAGCTCTTTCACCGCATCGGCAGTGCCAATTTCACTCTCAATAGCTGCCAACCGTTTCGCGATTGAATCCGGCGTGCGCTTGCGACCACGCACCGGCTTGTTGGCTCGCAAAGCTTCGAGGTAGTCGCGTACGATCTTGCCCTCGACGCGACCGGTTGCAAGGGCCGCCTTGTGTGCATCTGACATTGGATTCTTGGGACCACGTTTCGCCATAGATTCACACTAGTAACCACGGTCAACACATCTCAACCTTTTCTGAAACGACTCCCTATGGACCTCAGCACACTCTTTGACCTCGCACCGCACGGGCCGGACACTTTTGTCGGAATTGGCCCGCAGTATCCGTGGGGCGGACTGTTTGGAGGACAGATCGTGGCGCAGGCGCTGCGAGCAGCTGCATTTACTGTTGATGCCGAGCAAGAAGTTCATTCGCTGCGCGCCTACTTCATTCGCCGTGGCGATCACACCGAGCCGATCCGGTTCGAAGTCGATCGCATTCGCAATGGCCGCAGCTTTTCCACTCGCCGCGTCGTTGCGCGCCAAGCGATCGGTGCAATTCTCAACTTGGAGGCCTCGTTTCAGCTGCCCGAGGAGGCGCTCCAGCTGCAAACCGTCCCAATGGACCCGGCGGTGCCTGGCCCAGACGACCTCGCCAGTGACGCCTGGTCGGCGGCCTTCGACCGCCGAAGCGTGCCTCGTGAGCGTCTGCCAGACGAGGTACGCACCGGTACCGGCCGCAGCGCGGCGTGGATGCGGGTGACAACGGCAATCGACGGCCCCTCACACCCCCTCCAGCCAGACAATCAACTGCTGCACCGGTGATGGCTGGCCTACATGTCTGACGACATGCCATCCGACAATGTGCGCGCTGCACATCCCGACTTTCGGCGCAACGACGGCCCCGGGCTGACCTACACGGCA
>JAYVVY010000116.1:0-4295 GCA_043786575.1 Ilumatobacteraceae bacterium | reverse complement strand
CAGCGCGAGGCGGCCGAATCCGAGTCGCGCGCAGCGCAAGAAGACCTGTACACCGCACGCCTGACCGGACAGGGCGCAATCGATCGTGAGCTGCCGCTGAAGGCTGCGTGGAAGTGCTTCAACGACCTCGTTCCATCGACGATTGAACTGCTGAATCGACACTTGATGGTGTCGACAGCGGCGGGTGAGATGTCAGTCAGGCTCGCTGGCGTTATCGATGCCGGTGGTGGCGACCCGAGCGCGATCGTGGGGCTGTGCAGCGGACTCGGCAATGTCGAGAGTTCGCTGCCCGCGCTCCGCTTGTACGACTTGGCGATGGTGGCCCGGCGGTACGCCAGCGTGAAGAGAGTCCTGCTGTCCGCCGACACCGCTGCAGTGGTCGCCCTACTTGCTGCGCCGCCGGACAAGGGCTGGGAGGCCTTCGCCGACGAGTTCGACGAGTTCATCCACCGCTACGGCTTCCGAGTGCAGGGCGAGGCCGACCCGACCGTGGCGGACTGGAGCGAGAACCCGACGTTCGTCATCTCCCAGGTGCGCTCGATGATGGGCCTCAAGCCGGCCGATTCGCCGGCCGCGCACCAAAAGGCTGCGGCAGCCTCACGGGTGAAGCTGGAGAAGTCGGTGCGTGCCGGTCTGGGCGCCGATTTCCGCCCAGCCTTCGATGCGGCGCTGGTGCAGGCGCAACGTTTCACCGCCATGCGCGAGCTGACAAAGGCGGTGTGGGTGCTGGGCACGCGCCGACTGCGACCGCCGTTGCTTGCCATCGCCGACGGTTTGGCCGCCGCCGGTCGCATCCGGCACGCCGACGACATGGTGTATCTGAAGTACCGCGAGGTGGAGTCGCTGGTGAAGGGCAAGCCCGTCGACGAAGTTGCAGCGCTGGTGGCCGCTCGCAAGAAGCAGCGCAAGCGGGCAGAGGACTACACGCTGCCCGACGCATGGGTGGGTTCAGTGGTGCCTGCGAAACGGGCGAAGGTGGTCGCGACGAAGTCGCTGACCGGCTTGGGGGTCAGTGGTGGCACCGCGACCGGTAGGGCACGAATCATTCTCAACACCGAGGCAGCTTTCGAGCGCGAGATCGAGCCCGGCGACATCCTGGTCGCACCGTTCACCGACACCCCGTGGACCCCACTGTTCATTCCCGCCGCCGCCATCGTCGTGGAGACCGGCGGCATGCTGTCCCACGCGGCAACTGTTGCCCGCGAATTCGGTATTCCGTGCGTCGTGTTAGTCCACGACGCCACAAGGATCATCGGCGAAGGCGACACCGTGAAGGTCGACGGCACCACCGGCAAAGTGACGGTCATCAAGAAGGCCTGAACGTCGCGACATTTCCTGGCGTTGCTACGTTGTCGCCATGCCGCGGGAGTTGCACGGCCGACCGATTGGTCGCGCCGCGGCCGGGCGACCGGATGCAGACCGTCAGTTCGTTGCAGCAGTCAGCGCTGCCCGGCGCGCCCGTTCGGCGCGAACGGTAGCGAACACTGGCTGGCGACCGTCGTCGGCACCTCGACCCGCACGCATCAAGTCGAACATGGCCACCAGCAGCGACACCAGGAGCACGAAGAACACCGTGTTGAGCCGAGGGGCATCACTGCCCCTGCGAGTGAGCAACGAATCCGCAAATGCAATGCCGACGTTGATCGCCAGCGTGATCGCGAAGCCGGAACCGATGCGAGTCCAGCGATGACCGCGGCGATACAGGAACTCTGTGACCAACGCGTTCAGCACCACCATGAGCGCAATGCCGACGGCGATCCCGAGATTACTCGACTCGATGTCGGGCAACACCTGGGCAAAGATCACACAGATCAAGCTGAGGAACACCACCTTCTCAACCAGGATCGGCGAGAACACCGGACCACGCTCGCCGGGTGCGACCCGCGGCGGCAGGTGCTTGTTGACGTCGACAGTGAACTCCCAATCTGGTGTTGGGATCGACTTTCGCTTCACCCAAGCCACAGTGGCAAGTGCGACGGCGAGAACCGCGAACACGCCCCACATGTACGGGTGGTTCTCCATCGCGTCGGTGAAGTCGAGTTTGGCGATGTGAATCCACCACTCCTGCGGCAGTTTGATGAAGATCCAGATGAATGCGGCGATACCCAGCACGGCGGAGGCGGTGAGCCGCAGCGGATTCCAACGGGTGCGCACCGCCTCGTAGGCAATGAAGAAGTACTCGAACGTGTTGGCGAACACCAGCAGCATCCAGCGTGCGTTGAACAGCTCGAACATGGTCACGCCGACGAGGCGATACAGGTAGAGAAACCGTGACGTTTGGAATGCCACCGGATCGGACCAGTTCCGCATCGACGAGCAATAGGCGATGGCCAGGTAGTACACATCGAGCGCCTTGTCGTACGTCTGATAGCCCAGCAGCGGGTCGTCGGTGAACGCCTGGAAGATGGTCTGGTCGGCAGCGTCGAGCACCAAACACGCGATGATTGCCGGCAGCGGAAACCGCGGAATCAGCAACGGGACCAAGAACCGAAGCAGAACAACAGTCGTAAAAACGGCGGTGGCCACGCAGCGACAGTACTGCGCTGCAACGATCGTGAGTCGAGGCAGGAAAGTACCGATGATGTAGACTCTTTGTATGACAAATCCATCTACAACCATCCGGGTGAGCGCCGAACAGCGGGAACGACTTCGCGGCCTCGCTGAAGACAGAAGTGCGACGATGGCTGAGACGTTGGATGCCGCACTGGAGTCACTCCGCCGCGAGCGCTTCTACGAGGAGATGGCAACCGCGGAGCAACGCCTCCGCTCCGATCCGGCTGCGTGGGCGACGTATGTTCGCGAACGTGACTCGTGGTTGAACCCAGACCTGGCGGCCTCGTGAACTTTGGAGACATCGTGACGGTCGACTTCGGCACGCCGATCGGATCCGAGGCAGGTTTCACACGTGCGGCCGTCATTGCCACCGCCGACGCGTTTCTGCGGTTCCGGCCATCCACGGTTTTTGTGGTTCCACTCACCACCACCCTGCGAACGTTCCCAAGCCATGTTGCCGTGGAGCCAGATGAGCTGAACGGGCTCATGTCGCCGAGCTGTGCCATCGTCGAGCAGTTGCGAGCGGTGGCCGTCGAACGCTGCTCCAGGGCTCACGGCAACATCGGCCCGGTTGCGTCACACCAGATCCTCGACACTCTCGCGATGATCACGGGCATGCCATGACAACGGTTGTAGCTACACAGCAAATGAGTATCCCGTGACCGCCTTCACACGGTGTTGCCCATGGGAATGTGATCTGCTGGGGCGAACGTTCGGGGGGACGAGATGAGTGAACCGAGCACGACGGGGCCGGCCGAGCGGCTGGAACAAGCCGAGCGGCGCGAGCGGGCGCTCGCCGAGGTGTTGCGCGCCGTGACCTCCGGCGACGATCTGGAGACTGTCCTGCTCGACATCGCCACGGCAGCTGCGGGGCTGTTCGACGCCCCGACGGCGGCGGTGTTCGTGGTCGAGGGCGACGAGATCGGCATGTACGCCGACGGAATGTACGGCGACGGTGCCACTGCCCGCGGTGGCCTGTCGCGCACCCGATGGGGCAGGGAGATGTCCGACACGTCAGCGCTGGCCGAGGTGTTGCGCGACCGACACGTGGTGCGCTTCGACGATCAGACAACGCTCGGCGACCGCTACGCGTATTCGAGAGATGCGGCCATCGCGCAAGGCATCAGGTCCGCCGTCTACGTTCCGATGCCCAGCGGCGGTTTGCCATTGGGCGTGTGCGTGTTCAAGCGCATCATCGACCCGTTCACCGACGACGACGTGGCAGTGCTGCAAGCATTCGCCGCGCAAGCCGCCAACGCCGTCGCAAGTGCTCGCCGGGCCGACGAGCTGGCAGCGCGCAACGCCGAACTCGACGAGGCACTGCAGCTGCAGACAGCGACGAGCGAGGTGTTGCGGTTGATCAGCGACAATCCTGGCGATCTCGCTGCGGTCCTTCGTGGCATCGTCATTCAGGCTGCCGCGCTGTGCGATGCCGACTCGGGCAGCGCCCAGCGCATCGTCGGCGACGAGTTCGAGTTTGTCGCGCTCAGCTCCGAGCTGGGGCAACACTTCATCGGCACTCGACTCCCAGGGCGCCTGGCGACGGCCAACGGCCCCACGTTTGTCACCGACGTTCACGAGTCCGTTCCCGGCCCAGTCATCTCTCCCGCACGAAGCCTGTTGAGCGTCCCGTTGCGCAGCGGTGGCGCCCCTTACGGGCAGCTGACGGTGACCCGATTCACGGTAAACCCCTTCGAAGAGCGCCACGGCAAGATTCTGCAGGCGTTCGCCGAACAAGCCTC
>JAYVVY010000115.1:0-4654 GCA_043786575.1 Ilumatobacteraceae bacterium | reverse complement strand
TGTGCCCTCGGCAAGATTCGAACTTGCGCCTTCGGCTCCGGAGGCCGACGATCTATCCCCTGAGCTACGAGGGCGGGGACCCAGCTGAGATTCAGCGGAGTACGGCCACGATAGCGACCATTGGCGGCCGTGCGGCCACGGATTGGGGCGTGCCTACACCTCGACACCGGCATCGGCGGGGGTGCGGCCCTTCAGGTATTGCGCGCCGTGGCCGAGCAGCGCGGCTGAGTCGTTGGGGTTGTCGCGCAGGCACGTCGCCATGCTCAGGCAGCCGCAGCCGATACACGACTCCACGTCGTCACGCAGTCGATTGATCAATCGTTGGCGCTCGTCGAGCTGTGCCTTCCATGCCGCGGCCAGGGCCAGCCACTCCTCGTGAGTTGCCGTTCTGTCCGCGGGCAGGCTGTCCATCGCGTGCTTGATCTCCTCCAAGCTCAGGCCCACCGTCTGAGCGGCGCGGATGAACGCCACTCGACGTAACGCGTCGCGGTAGTAGCGGCGTTGGTTGTGGTCCACGCGAACTGTGTGCAGCAGACCCTGACTCTCGTAGAACCGCAGGGCCGACGCAGCGATGCCGCCGCGCGTGGCCAGTTGCCCGATGGTGAGCAGCTCGGGCAGTGCCTTGGGTGGTTTGGGAACGGCCATCAGAAGTACTCCAGATTTGCGCTTGGCATCAACAGAACTTGAAGGTGGAGAGTACCGCTCACGATCCACACCGCCACCCAGTCGTCGGGTGCCGCGGCCCCGGTGCACGAGGCCGCAGAAACGAACCGGGCTGCGGCAGGGTGTGACCGGTACGATCGTGCGGACCATGGCCGATCCGCTGTTCACCATTGCTGTCACGCTGCGCGATGCATTCGCCGCCGTGACCGGGCTACCTGCTGCCGGCATCGACCCGGTGGTGCGCTCCAGCGATCGTGCGGATGCGCAGGCCAACGGCGCGTTGGCGTTGGCGAAGCAGTTGGGCAAGAACCCGCGCGAACTGGCTGAGGCGGTCGTCGCCACCGGTCTGCTGGCCGCCGTGTGCAGCAGCGCGGAGGTGGCCGGCCCCGGGTTCATCAACCTCACGTTCACCCCGCAGTTCCTCGCCGCGCAATTGGTGGAGGCGGCCGCCGATCCGCGCCTGGGTGTTCGGTTGGTCCCGGTTCCCGAGCGAGTAGTCGTCGACTACTCGGCGCCGAACGTGGCCAAGGAGATGCACGTCGGCCACCTGCGCAGTTCCGTCATCGGCGACAGCATCGTTCGCCTGCTGGCGCGAGTCGGTCATGACGTGATCCGTGAGAACCACATCGGCGACTGGGGCACCCCCTTCGGCATGCTCATCGAGCACCTGCTGGATCTCGGCAGTTCGGGCGGCGACATCAGCGCCGTCGACATGGCCGACCCGAACCCCTTCTACCAAGCGGCCCGTGCAAAGTTCGACAACGACGACGATTTCAAGGCGCGCGCCCGCGATCGTGTGGTCAAGCTGCAGAGCAACGACCCGGAGACCATCGCGCTCTGGCGTCAACTGGTCGAGAAGAGCACCGCCTACTTCGACACCGTGTACCACCAGCTCGGTGTGCTGCTCACCAGCGACGACATCGTCGGTGAGAGCGCCTATCACGCCAGCCTGCGCAGCGTCGTCGACCGCCTGGCCGCGGCTGGGCTACTGGAGAAGAGCGAAGGCGCCGATGTCGTGTTCGTTCCGGGCTACCTCAACCGCGAGGGCGATCCGCTGCCCTTGATCGTGGAGAAGGCGCACGGCGGCTTCAACTACGCCACTAGCGACCTTGCCTGTGTGCTTGACCGCGTTGATCGGCTGCAGGCAACGTTGCTCGTCTACGTCGTGGGTTCGCCGCAGGCGCAGCACCTGGCGATGGTTTTCAAGGTCGCCGAGATGGCTGGCTGGTTGGCGCCGCCCGCACGGGCCGTCCACGTTGGCTTCGGCAGCGTGCTCGGTGCCGATCGTAAGATGTTCAAGACCCGCAGCGGCGAGAGCATCAAGCTGCAGGACCTGCTCGACGAAGGCGTCCAGCGGGCGACGGCAGCGGTGAAGGCGAAGAATCCGCAGATGCCGTCGGCCGAGCAGGCCGCGATCGGCCACATGGTGGGCATCGGCGCAATCAAGTACGCGGACCTCAGCACCGATCGCATCAAGGACTACGTCTTCGACTGGGACCGCATGCTGGCCTTCGATGGCAACACTGCGCCGTACCTGCAGTACGCCCACGCTCGTATCTGCAGCATCTTTCGTCGTGCCGATATCGAACGCACTTCGGTTCGCGCCATCACCCCAACTCTGGGCCAACCGCAGGAACGCGCGCTGGCGTTGTTGTTGTTGCAGTTCGACTCCGTCGTGCACGACACGATCGACAAGTTCAGCCCGCACCGGCTGTGCACCTACCTCTTCGATCTCGCCCAAGACTTCACGGCCTTCTACGAGGCCTGCCCCGTTTTGAAGGAGGGTTTCGAGGAAACCCGCGACAGCCGGCTCGCGCTGTGCGACCTGACAGCGCGAATCTTGCAGCAGGGGTTGGCGCTGCTGGGTATCGACGCCCCGGAGCGCATGTGAACCCGGTTCCGTTGCAGCTGTTACCGATGACTTCCGCCGTGCAGGCCAATGGTGCGCTGGCGATCGGTGGGTGCGACGTTGGCGAGCTGGCAGCGCAGTACGGCACGCCGCTGTTCATCTACGACGAAGCGCACCTCCGTGCGCGTTGCGCTGAGGCGGTCGCAGCATTTGGCCCTGGCCGTGCGTACTACGCGACCAAAGCATTCCTCTGTACAGCAATGGCCAAGCTGGCCTTTGAGGAGGGCATGAACCTCGACGTCGCGAGCGGCGGCGAGCTGTACGTAGCGCTGCGCGCGGGGGTGCCCGCAAGTGCGCTGGCATTTCACGGCAACAACAAGAGCGTTGCCGAGCTGCGGATGGCCATCAACGAAGGTGTGCGTCACATCGTTGTTGACAGCTTTGACGAGCTCGACCGGCTCGATGCATTACATGCCGAAGGGTTGCCGGTGCCGAGAGTCTTGGCGCGGATCACTCCTGGAGTACACGCACACACACACGAGTTCATCGCCACCGGCCAGGACGACAGCAAGTTCGGCTTCAACCTCGGCAATGGCGACGCGCACCGCGCCATCGACCGCATGCGTCGCTCACCCAGCGTGCAGCTGGAAGGCGTGCACTGCCACATCGGCAGCAACGTGTTTGAAGCTTCAAACTTCGCGAAAGCGGCCGAGGTGATGGCCGGCTTTGCGATGCCGCTCGACCTGCCCGAGCTGGTGCTGGGCGGCGGGCTGGGTGTGCCCTACGTGGAGGGCGAGGAAGCGCCGTCCATCACACAGTGGGGCAATGTGTTGCTCGATGCCTGCCAGGCGCTCGGTGTGCGCAGCAACGTGTGCGTCGAGCCGGGGCGCAGCATCGTCGCAGGTGCCGCAATCACCGTGTACACCGTCGGCACCGTCAAGCACATCCCAGGCGTGCGCACGTATGTCAGCGTCGACGGCGGCATGAGCGATAACCCGCGCCCCGTCCTCTACGGGAGCGGCTACGAGGCATTCCTGCCGCGGGATGTGACGGCAGCGCGAACCGAACGGGTACGGCTCGTTGGCAAGCATTGCGAGAGTGGCGACGTCCTCATCTTCGATGCCGGCGTTCCGCATGGCGTGCGAGTTGGCGATCTCCTAGCCACACCCGTGACCGGCGCATACGGTCACAGCATGGCCAGCAACTACAACAAGCTCACGCGGCCGCCTGTGCTGTTCGTGCAGGATGGTGTCGCGCGCGTCGTCGTGCGCCGCGAAACCTATGAGGACTTGGTGCAGTGCGACGTCGGCTGATCGATCACATTGCCGACCTGTTCCGCAAGAACCCGACGGGCAACTCGTCGGCGAAGTCCACGTCGAGCCCGAAGCCGGTGCCGCCACGCCGCAGCCACGCGCCGGCGCGCGACGTCGAGACCGACGGTGTCGAGTTCGAGTATTCGCCATGCATGGACGGCGACCCCGACCCGGGTGAAGTGGTCTGGACGTGGGTGCCGTACGAGGAAGATCCCAGCCAGGGCAAGGACCGTCCGGTGGTGATTGTTGGTCGCCGCGGCCAGATGCTCATCGGCGTGCCGCTGACCTCCAAGCGGCATGACAACGAGCCGCAGGTGTTGGTGGGGACCGGTTCATGGGACCGTGAAGGTCGACCCAGTTACGCGAAGCTGGAGCGACTGCTGGAGATCGATCCCGGCAAGGTTCGCCGCGAAGGCGCCGTCTTGTCCAGGGCACATTTTGACGAGGTGGTCGCTGGCATCGAGCGCCAACGATCTCGCTGAGTGCACCGCAGATACCACTGATGGTGGCCAAACATCACGTCTGGTACGAATAGGTCGTTTGACTCATTTCGATTCCGCCCCCTATCGGTGGCGCTTCTTGAGGAATAACGTACGCAACCATGAAGCGAGTGATCCAGCAGCGGGCGCGGTGGGCGTTGGGAGCGGTAGTGCTCGGCGCGTCCCTGCTGGCATCCTCACCGTCGGCCCTTGCCGCCAACGGTGAGGCATACGTGCTCTCCGACGTGCAATGCGACGCCAACCACAACGGCGTGCTCGACCTGACGCTGGTCAACGAGCAGCCGTCGCAGGAGGCAATCTTCGTGGTTGCTGCGTCGGCGGCCTCCACC
>JAYVVY010000114.1:0-7798 GCA_043786575.1 Ilumatobacteraceae bacterium | reverse complement strand
TCGCGCGACCACGCCGACGGGTTGCTCACGCCACCGGGTTCGCTGGGTGTGCTGGACAAGGCGCTCGACCGAGTGATCGCATGCAGCGGTCTGGCCACTCACTCGGCCACGTTGGTGCTTGCGGGTGGCGACCACCCCGTCGCCGATCTCGGCGTCAGCTCCTACCCCCGCTCGGTGACAGCGGAGGTATTGATGGCCGCTGCGGCTGGGCAGTCGATCGGTGTCCGCGCTGCCATCGCCGCCGGGTTGTCATGGACTGTGGTTGACGCCGGCTCGTCGACTGGTGATCTGGTCACATCCGACGCGATGACCGCGTCGCGCACCGAGGAGCGCATTGAGCAGGGCAGACAGCTGGGTGAGCGACTGGCGGCAGCTGGGCTGGTGTTGCTGGGCGAAGTTGGCATTGGTAACACGACGGTGGCTGCTGCGCTCGCGGCCGCACTGTTGGACCTACCCGCGGCAGCAGCTGCCGGTCTCGGTTCTGGCGCGGACACCGAGATGGTGGAACGCAAGGGTGCGGTGGTGACCGCAGCGGTGCAACGCTGGCGGGAACGCACGGGTGGGGCGCTTGACGCGGCTGAGCTGCTGGCCATGCTCGGCGGCCCGGAGTTTGCGGTGCTGTGCGGCGTGGTGCTGGGTACGGCGGCTGCGGGTGGCGTGGTGGTGCTGGACGGTTTCGCGACCACGGTCGCCGCGGCACTGGCATGCTCCATCGAGCCGGCCGCGACTGCACACCTTGTTGCCGGGCAGCGCAGCAATGAGCGTGCTCACTCTCACGTGCTGCAGTTCCTCGGCCTGGAGCCGTTGCTCGATCTGCGGTTGCGTGCCGGCGAAGGCGTTGGCGCCGTTCTGGCAACCCGGCTGCTCTTGGATGGGCTTGAGATTCGCCGCACGACTGCCCGCACGAGTCTCAGCAAGCCGGGCTGAATGCGCAGCGCTCTGCGGGCGCGCCACCGTCGGCAGAACTGGCAATGGCTGCCAGCGGTGGCTCGAGGTACAGCAGCAGATTCGGTGAATTGTTCCCGATGTTGGTCAGTCGGCCCGGTGTTGCCGTTGCGACCAGCAGCTGCTGGACTTGTGTGGCCGTCAGCCCGGGATTGTCGGTCCACAACACCGCCAGCGCGCCGGCCACATGTGGCGATGCCATCGACGTCCCGCTTACCGCTTTGGTGATGGTCGGTGAGCCGAACCACGCGGACACGATGCTGCTTCCGGGAGCGAACAGATCGAGGCACGACCCGACATCCGAGAAGGTCGATCGGGCGTCCTGGTCGGTCGTGGCACCGACGGTGAGCGCGCCGTCAACGCGGGCTGGGGTGTTGTTGCAGGCGTCCTGACCGTTGCCGTTGCCAGCCGCTACTGCCACGGCGACTCCGTCGTTGATGAGTGCTTCAATGGCTCTGTCGACTGCATCGTTTCCGATGCCGCCGAGGCTGAGGTTGGCAACGGCCCGGCCACCGGTGTGATTGGTGATCACCCAGTCAATGCCGCGAATCACTGCTGAGGCGGTGCCGTTACCCAAGCAGTCAAGTACTCGCACCGGCACGATGGTGGCCAGCTTGGCGACCCCAACGGTTGTGCCCGCTGCGGTACCGGCAACGTGCGTGCCGTGACCGAAGCAGTCGCCGATGCCTCCGGACAGCGACGGATCGACGACGCCGGGAAGCAGACGGCCGGTGAACTCGACGTGCGCTGCATTGATGCCGGAGTCGATGATGTAGATGGTGGTGCCGGCGCCCGCGGCAGTCGAATAGGAATAGCTCTGGTCCAGCGGCAGGTCGGTCTGGTCGCTGCGGTCGAGCCCCCAGGATGGTGGGCTCGGTTGAGTGGACGTGGCGCGAAACTCACTGTTGGGACTGACGGCAACGACACCCGGCGTGTTCGCAACGGCGGCCGCCTCCTCAGGCGTCAGCGTGGCCAATGAGATCGGCAGGTTGACGGCGATACGGGTCAGCTCGATCCCCGCTGCGTCCATCCGCTGTGTTGCTTGCGAACGCAGCGCCGCTCGTGGAGCGAATTGGATGAGGTACTCGCCGTTGGCCGAGACCGGAACCGCTGCGGCCTCAACTGCTGCGACACGCGGTGCCGCCGACGGCACTGCGCCGAGCGTCAACCAGGCCGATGCAGCCGCTGCAAGTGCCAGCAGCGTAACGTGTTGGGATCGCCGCATACCGAGAGGCTAGGCCTTTTGCACTGCGCCCGAGGCGTCGGGACGTGGACTCGTGTGGCCGCTCAGCCGGTTCTCCACAGGCTGCAGCATTGATCGAGAAGGGCGTATGGAACACGAAGTCAACATGACTGCCATCGTTGCCATTTGCGTGGTGATTGCGCTCTACAGCCTGGTGTCGGCGCGACTGCAGCGGTGGCAGATCACCCCTCCAATGGCGTTTGTCGGCATGGGGTTCGTGCTGGCCACCGTGCCGATCTCGCTGCTGCACCTTCGCATTTCAAGCGCTGGTATCGCGACCATTGCCGAGCTGACATTGGCAGTGGTGCTGTTCGCAGACGCGGCCGGAGTCAAGGTCATGGAACTTCGGCAAGACCTGTTCGTACCCGGTCGACTCTTACTGGTGGGTCTGCCGATAACGATGGCACTGGGCACCGTGGCAGCGCACCTGTTGTTTCCAGGTCTGTCGTGGTGGGTATGCGGCGTGATCGGCACGGCCGTGGCCCCCACTGACGCTGCCCTTGGCGCGGCGATCATCGAGGACGAGCGGGTTCCGGCGCGAGTTCGCCGAATTCTCAACGTTGAGAGCGGCTTGAACGACGGCATCGCCACCCCTTTCGTCAACTTCTTCGTTGCGGCTGCGGTGGCGGGCTCGGCGCTGGCGACAGGCTCCAAAGGGGACGCACTGGTGGCGATCGTCGGGGGTGTACTCGGTGGTGCACTGATCGGTGTTGCAGGCGGCTGGATGATCGAGAAAGCGAGAGCCGCACAGTGGGCGGGCAGCCATCATCGCGGCATTGGTGTGGCGGCGCTTGCCGTTGTGTCGTACGCGGGTGTGGTCGAAGCCGGGTACAACGGCTTCGTGGCTGCCTTTGTCGCGGGCCTTGCCTTTGGTGCGGTCACCCGAGCGGAGGATGACGACTTGCTCAAGTTCACTCATCAGACCGCATCCCTGATGTCGATGGTCGTGTGGTTCCTTTTCGGCGCCGTGATGGTGCCGTTGCTCGCGAACGCTTCGTGGCGAGATTGGGCGTTTGCCGTACTCGCACTCACCATCATTCGGATGGCTCCAGTCGCTCTCTCGCTGGTCGGCGCCGGTCTCGACCGGGCGACCGTCGGGGTGATCGGGTGGTTTGGGCCCCGTGGGCTCGCGTCAGTGGTGTTTGCGCTCTTGGCCGCGGAAGCACTTGCGCCGCAAGCCAGCGAGCGGGTAGTGCCCATCATCACGGCGACAGTCGTTCTGAGCGTGATGCTGCACGGAGTGTCGGCCGGGCCGTTGGGCGCACGATACGGCGCTTCGCACCCGGCCGAGCCACCTTTGAGTGTGTGACAGCCGACGCCGCCGCTACAGCTCCAGACGGGCAATCCAGAGGCCCGGGGCTTCCAGTTCGGCTGGCGTGGGAAGCGGGCTGGCCTTACCCAGCAACTCGGTGAGGCGGCCTTCGCCAACGCGGTCGGCTACGCCGGCCGTGAATGTCTTGCCGCGCTGCACCTGGTCCTGCGTGAGCTGCAGGCCCAGAAGCCGCTCGACGAACAGATCGTCGGGAGAGGTCTCCAAGCGACGGCGACGAACTGCTTCTGCGATGCGCAGGGCGTCTCCTCCGATGACACGTGCGGCAACCGCATCGACGAGATAGTCGACGGTGCCAACAACCGCGGCGACCGCAGCGTCGAGCTGTGGCGCGTGCAGCGCCTGCTCGGGTGACTGCACTGCACCCAACAACAGCGCCGGATCCGAGAGCATTCGCTGCATCGCCTGCATCGGGTCTCCGCCGTCGTCCATGTCCAGCGACGACAGCTTCTCGGCCACCGCGGAAGGGTCCGGCCGGAAGGCGCCGACGTGTTGGCGCACGAGGGCTGTGAACTGATCGCGCAGCGCCGGAATGTTGAACAGCGTGTGGCCGATCATCTCCTGCGCCAGCACCCACAGCCGCATCTCGTCGATGGGCAGCCCCCACTCGGTGGCGAACTGGTCAATGGTTGTCGGGACCACCAGCAAGGCGTGGTCGCTGCGCGGGATGGGCAGGTCGTACTGGCCGAACGTGCGCCCGGCCATCCGCCCCACCATCGAGCCGACTGCCATGCCCATCATGGCCGGCGCCATCATCTGGCTGAGGTTGGCCATCATCGCCATCATCGGGTCCGTGTCCGCGAGAGCCTCCACATCGGTGCTCTCAGGGCGACGACCCAGCGAGGTGGCCAGCTCGGTGAACAGCGGCCGGTACGCCTCCAGCGTGCGTTGTGCCCACACGCCCTTTGTGACGGGGGTGATCTCGGGGAACTGCGTGTCGATCGCGGTGAGGTCGCGCACGTGCATCTCGATGATGCGAGCCAGGTCGGCCAGCGCGATCCGTACGGCTGGGTCGACGTTGGGTTCGCTCGCGCCACTGTTGCTGGCAATGCCGGCGAACTGGCGGGCCGCGTCCCAGTTGAGCGGGCCCTGGCCAGCCATGGCCTTCGCCAAGTCACCGAACATCGGCAGGTTGGCGAACGGGTTGTCGCCGAACTCGGGCGGCCCAGACTCGGGCGGAGGGGATTCGTCAGCCATGCGCGCAGCTTACGGCGTTCGTCCGCCGCCGCGTCCCCGGGGCAACGCGGAGCCGAGTCCGTAGGGTGATGCAATGAAGATTGCCTCGCTGTTGCCGTCCGCCACGGAGATCGTCTACGCACTGGGGCTCGGCGATGACCTCGTGGGCGTCACGTTTGAATGCGACTATCCGCCGTTGGCCAGAGAATCGGCAGCGATTGTCGTTGGCGGCATGGAGACAGCGTCGATGGCGCCCGGCGACATCGATGAGGCAGTACACGAACAACTCGAAGCCGCCGGAAATCTGTACCAGTTACACACCGATCTGCTGCGTGCCGCCAACCCAGATGTGATCCTGACCCAGGACCTGTGCCGGGTCTGTGCAGTTCCCAGCGGGCAGGTCGATGCAGCCCTGGACGTGATCGGTTGTACCGCCACGGTGGTCTCAATGGACCCGATGACACTCGACCAAGTCCTGGACAGCATCGTCGAGGTCGCCGTCGTCCTCGGGGTGCCCAGCCGCGGCGAGCAGCTGGTTGCATCGCTGCGCGAGCGGCTGGCGGCGGTCCACGCACTGGTTGATGGCCAACCAACGCCGCGGGTGTTTGTTCTCGAATGGGTGGACCCGCCATTTCTGTCCGGTCACTGGGTGCCCGACGTTGTGTCGGCGGCCGGTGGCGAGCCCGTACTCAGCCAATCCGGCGCCCGGTCTTTCGAGACCACGTGGGAAGCCATCGCTGCCGCGGCACCCGACGTGATTGTGGTGGCGCCGTGTGGTTTCGGCACGGCTGCGGCCGCCGTACAAGCCGAGTCGGTGCTGCACCTCCTGCCCCCGGCCGTGCCGGTGTGGGCCGTTGATGCCAACGCGTACATCGTGCGGCCCAGTGGCCGACTGGTTGATGGGGTGGAAGTGCTGGCAGGAATTCTGCACCCCGATCTCTGTGCGCCTCCGGACGCTGCAGCCGCCGTACAAGTTCGCTGAACTCTGAACCCGTTCGGAGTAGCGTCCACCCGATGAGCGTGATGGGCAGCACCGCCACGGCCACCCCGGTGTGGGTGAGCGATGGCACCGGCGGGCTTGGTGCCCGCGTGCTGCGGCTGCTGGCTGCCAGCGATGTAGCCGATGCTGCGGAGCCGAATCAGTGCGACGTGCTCGTGTGGCTGGCGGCCACCGACGCTGACGCGCGAGCCGTACGACGCGAGAGTGCGCTGGCCGGGTTGACCTCCGCGCTGCACGACCACCCGCAGGTGTGCCATGTGGTGTTGGTGTCGTCGGCGATGGTCTACGGGGCGTGGGCCAACAACCCGGTGCCGATCACCGAGGACGCGTTGCTGCGGCCCGACGTCGAGTTCCCCTTCGCTCGCCAATTGGGCGCGGCCGAGCAACTGGTCGACGAATGGCGGTTGGAGGTTCCCGGGCGTTCAGTGACCGTTCTGCGGCCGGCAGTGGCGATGGCCGCCGACGGCACCAGCCGCCTGGCAAGCGCGCTGGCTGCCGGCATGGGCCAACGGCCAGGAGAAGCCGACCCACCAGCGCAATTCCTGCATCTCGACGACCTGGCCAGCGCGGTGTTGTTGGCGGTCGAGCAGCGTCTCGACGGGGTGTACAACGTTGCCCCCGACGGCTGGGTCGCGGGCGAGCGCGTGCGGGCGTTGGCCGGTGCCGTGCCGCGGGTGAAGCTGCCCGACCGAATGACCGAGGTCGTCACCAATCTCCGTTGGCGTTTCCAACGCGGCCCCATCCCGCCCGGCCTTCGCAGCTACACGCGCTGGCCCTGGCTGGTGGCAAACGACCGTCTGAAGGCGGCCGGTTGGCGGCCGGCGGTGACCAACGAGCAGGCGTACGTCGAGGGCACCGAGGCAAAGTGGTGGACGATGGTGTCGCCGAAACGCCGCCAGGAGATCGCGCTCGGCGGGCTCGGTGTGGTGCTGACGACAGTGGCCGTGGTGGTGGTCGTCGCCGTCCGTCGCGCTCGCGCCCGGCGCCGCTAATCGAAGAGCGGCGTGCCCGTTACTACAACGTCGTTACTACAGCGTCGTTACTACAGCGTCGTCTTCGGCGCGCCGAGCACGACGTCGATCGTGGCGAACGCGCCGTCAGCGTGGCGGACGCCGACCGGCACCACGTCGCCCGGTTGGTGACCCGCGAGCAACGAGGTGATGCTGCGACGGTCACTGAACCGCGTGCCGTCGAGGGATGTCATGACGTCGCCGGCAGTGAGCCCGGCGGCGGCCGCAGGGCCGGCAGGGTCGACTGCGTCAATGGTCAGCTGACCCTCGGCATTGGCCGTGACCGAGATGCCGAACCACACGGTGGCGGAGAGGGAGTAGCCGGTGATTGCCTGCTGCAGTTCATCCAAATTGCCGAGCTGGACCAGACGGCCGACACCATTGCTGTGCGAGCACAGTGCGACCAGCTCGCCACGTTGGTTGATCACCGGCGTGCCTTCCCGGATCGATTCGTCAGCCGCCCACACGCTGTCGATGGTGTTCTCATCGGTGACGGTCAACGTCATCTGCTCATCGCCGAAGAAGGTGAGCTCATCACCAGCGACCACCGTCGGCGAGACGGTGAACGACTCGATTCCGCTCATCACCGTGGCGTCGTCGCTGCCCATTGGCGCGAGCACGGCAAGGCCGCTGCGATCATCGACGAACAGCACGCGAGCGGCGCTGACAGTGCCGTCGGAGAGCAGCAGCTCAACCATCAAGTCGGCGGTGACGGCCTGTGCTGTGGTGATCACCAGGCTGCCGCCGTTGACGGACACTGCAACTGCGCTGGGGCTGAGATCGGTGCCGGCGGTGACCTCGTAGGTGGGCATCGCGTGTTGGGCGGTGGTGGACACGGATGGTTGCGTGGAGTCGATACCTGCGACTGTGCGAATGGAGGTGGTGACACTGGCGATGGGCGGCGGGCTCAGCGGCGTGGTGTCGACAGTGTCGACCGGTGGCGTCGTGCGGGTGGTCGCCAGGCCGGTGCCGGTGAGTTCAACGATGGTCGATCGGGCGGTTGCCACGACGTTGCGGCCGGCCTGCGTGGGCAGCATTGTCCACAGCACCGCCATTGCCAGCAACCCGCCGATTGCGCCGGTAGCCATGGTCAG
>JAYVVY010000113.1:0-14732 GCA_043786575.1 Ilumatobacteraceae bacterium | reverse complement strand
CAGCTGCGGGACGATCAGGAGTTGATCGTGCTGAAGAACATCATTTCCGAGACCGACCCGGATCGGGCTCGGGCCGAGGCCCGTGAGCGGGTGGGAATCTATTTGATGGCCCGCCAGTACTGGACGCTCTGGCCGAAGTACGGATACGACGAGACCGATAACGTCGACGGGGGTTCGGACCGCCTGATCGACATGTTGGTGGCATGGGGCGACGCAGCGGAGATCCAACGCCAGGTTGACGAGTACTACGCCGCCGGAGCGACACAGGTCGTGCTGATGTCAGCCGACCTCTCCGCGGTCGACGGCGGCATCATCGAACAGCTCGCCCCCGCCACCCACTGACGCGCACCTCCGGCCCGTCTGGCGCAAGCACACATCGGCACATGGGGACGGCCCGGTCGGATCGGCTGAGCTCCTGTCGCCGGTGGTCGGGTCGATTCGTCGCGGCCCTCGAAACGAATCGACCCCGGAAGCGGCACGGCGACTGCATACCGCGGCGTCTGCACGGCCGGCCGGATCGCCAGCGACCGCCGGAGCGTGCCCCAGAACGCCGGGACAATGACCTCGAGAGTTGGGCGGCCCGCTCGGCGATGACCACGTCCGGTGACGACGGAGCGTGCGGCAGTTCGGGACCGTTCGGCACGTACGTGGCAGGGCGCGGTTCGATGGTCGACGCGGCGGGCGTGGTCGTTGACGCGGGCGCCACGATCAAAGTCAGCGGAGACTTCGGGATCGTCGCCATCGTGTCGATGCCTTCAGCTGTCGTCCGAGGTGGGGCGCAGACGGACCGCCGGTCCGTTTGGGTTGTGTCTGGGAGGACCGGTTGATGCGGTGGTCAGGTCGTGAGGGCGTCGTAAGCGGCGGACAGGAGGTTTCGGCGGCGCATGTCGCCATCACCGTCAACCATGCGGTTCATGACGTAGCTGAAGCTCATCTGCGCATCCAGGTTGATCACCGCCAGCGAGCGACCCCACCCGCCCCAGTAACATTCGCGGGGGTACAGCCCCCTGCCAGGGAGCAGCGCGAAGCCCATGCCGAACTTCTGCGGCGAGAGCAGGTTCAAGTCGGGTCCCTCGTACTGCACGTCGAAGATGCGGGCGACGCCCTCCTCGGACAGCAGCGTCACGCCGTTGGCGGTGCCGCCGCAGGCAGTCGGCGTGTGGCACAGCGCCACGGAGCGAGCGTTGGAATGACCGCCAGCGGCGGGGATCTCGGCGCGACGCCAGTCCTTGCGCCACGAGAAATCGGCGGCCAGCAGTGGGTTGCTGTACGTGCGATAAGGGATCGACGTCGGGTCGCTACCGCCGTCGATCGGGGCTGACGGGATGACCCGTGCGATCCGGGGGTCGTACTCGGCCGGTGTGCCGATGTGGAAGTCGGCGCTGAGCGGCCCGGCTACCTCGTCGGCAAAGAACCGGCCGATAGTGCGACCGTCGACGCGCTTGACGATCTCTCCGAGCAGGTACCCCTGGGTGTCGGCGTGGTAGCCGGATTGCGTGCCCGGTTCCCACCACGGTGTCTGGGCGGCGAGGAGCCGCGCGAGCTTGTCGTGGTCGAAGTAGTCGGTCAATTCGAGCGGTTCGTCCCAGCCGGCGAGGCCGGCGGTGTGGGAGAGGACGTGGCGGGTGGCGATCTGGTCCTTGCCGTTGGCGGCGAACTCGGGCCAGTAGGTGGCGATCGGTTCGTAGAGATCGAGTTCGCCCCGGTCAGCCAGCATCAGGCACACCAGCGCGGCCATTGTCTTGGTCATCGACCAGACGTTGATGATCGTGTCTGCCTGCCAGTCACCCTCGACGCCCGGTACGCCCGCTTCGTCGTCCTCGGGCCCGTCAAAGGTGGCTGTCCCACCCCAGAGGTCCACGACCATTCGGCCGCCGACCGTGGTCGCGACCGACGCTCCCACATCGCCGTGCGCAGCGAAGTTGTCCTCGAACGCGGCACGCACCCCTTCGAATCCGGCTTCGACCGCGCCGTGGACGGGGGTGACTTCGGGTGCGGTCATGGGCGAAACGTACTAGGTCCTTCGGAGTCGGATCCCGAATGACACGGCTCTCGTTGGGGTCGGTCTGGCGCGGCGCATAGGCGCAGACCGGGGGCACGACCTTCCCACGGTCTACCTGATGGAGGCGTTCGTGGAACCGATGCCGTCCGACCTGCGGGATCTCGCCCGGATGATCGACGGCCTGTGCCGGGTCAGGGACCTGATCCGGCACCCCGCCATCACCAGCATCGCCGATTGGGTCGACCTCGGCACGACGGGCCTCGCTCTCGATGAGGCCACGACCCCACCTCTGTGGTCGATTCGTACTGCCGTGTTCGCGGCATCAACAACCTTCACGTCGTCGACTGCTCTGTGATCCCTCAGATGGTCCGCGCCAACACCCACCTCACCGCCGTCATGAGGAGCGCACTCTCAACTTCAGCCTCGTTGACCGAGGATCGCGAGCCCTTCGCCGTCGAGAGCGTCGTCGCCGACGCTCCGACCGGCGATCGCGAGGAGCAGGTCTTCGATCGGGCCGACGACTTCCGGACCTGCACCGATGGTCCAGTCGACATCTGTCGCGACGAACCGAAGGCCCTCCGCTCGGCACGCCGTGCGCGACGGCCAGGTCATCCTGGTCAGGCTCTCGGCGACTCTCGTCAGAGTCTGCTCGCTGCCTGGG
The DNA here is from genome assembly GCA_043786575.1 of Ilumatobacteraceae bacterium. Lineage (GTDB taxonomy): Bacteria > Actinomycetota > Acidimicrobiia > Acidimicrobiales > Ilumatobacteraceae > UBA668. Next base: position 12,069 of record JAYVVY010000113.1, on the reverse strand, counting down.
TAGCGCAATCCCATCGGTCGGCGGATGTCGAGGCCGTGGATGACGTTGTCGCACCACAGCATCTCGGGCGCAACTTGGGGCGCCTGGTAGTTCGACCCGGTCGCGCTGCGGTAGCGCCGCAGCAACACGCTGGCGTCGGCCTTTGCTCGTTGCTGTGCGTAGAGGCTGAAGGCGAGATCGATGTCGTTGCGATGACGCAGCCACGTCGGAAGGCCAAGCACCGTGTTGGACCAGCTGTACGTGAGGTGCGCGACGACCTCCCGCACGCGCCAGCCCTTGCACAGTGTCGGACCGTTCCACTGGTCAGGGGTCAGTGTCTCCAGAAGGGGTAGGAGGTGACGCCGCTCGACGCCCAGACCCTCCCGAAACGAGAATCCTGGGTCGTCGAGATTCGAGCCCTCAACCGTCTCGCGCGGTGCCATGTCCCCAACTCCGGATCGTGCGAGCAACGCAAGAACACCGTCGGATGGTGCTCGCCACTCGCAAGCGCATGTTGCCCGATCTCGGCGCTGTTGGCAATGGCACGTACAGCACAGATCGCCTGATCTGCACCGCCCCATAACGCCGGTTATACCGGTGATGCGTCGGCAGCAACGAGGCGGGCGTTGGCCAACTCAGCACTAGCTCGCCAGCTGGCGCGAGGCGTCGTCGATGAGGCGCTGGAGGTGCACTCCCCGGTGCACGTCGAGTTCGTGACTCACTCCGGATCGAACTGCGGCGGCGAACTCGCCGAGGATGGTGCGCTGAGCCGTTGCGAACTCGGCGGCTGCTGTCTCCGGTGAGAAGGCGCTCACGTCGAGCGCCAGTTTCCCTTCCAGCCCGTGCACCTCGACGATGAGGCCGCCGGCCTGCTTGGAGGTAGCGCACAACGCCGCTTGGCTGATGCGGCCGTTGTCGTGCTCGCACTCCAGCAGCACCAGGCGCTGCGGGTCGCCCGTGGCCGTGATGCGCACGATCGTGCCCAATGCAGCGTCGAGACTGTCGAGCACATGCGGGCCGAGGTCGAGCAGTCCGCCCTCGGCGACTCTCCAAGGTGTGGCGAAGTAGGTGCCCGGGACGCACCCGTCGCCGAAGAACGCAGCCCGCCCGCCGTACGAGTCGAAGGCGCGGGCCTTCGCGATGAACTCTCTCATCGAGTCGAAGTAGCGGTTGGTGAAGATCACCTGCGAGACGACGCCAGCAGCATCGATCGCCGCTGCCAACGCTTCCGCCTCGGCGAGATTGCTGCCGACAGGTTTGTCCAGTAACACTGCCAAGCCCGCGGCTGCAGCTTGTGCCGCCAGCGATGCCTGCACCGAGGGCGGCACGCTGAAGGTGACTGCGTCGCAGGCAGCGAACAGCTCGTCGAGTGCCGCGAACGGGCGCACCCCGTGGTGCGCCGCAAGCTCCGCTGCCGGCTCGGGCCGGCGCGACCAGATGCCCACGAATTCCACGTCCTGCGACGCCGCCAGCATCGGCCCCGTGAACAGGTGCGCCCACGGCCCAGCCCCCACCAGCCCCATTCTCAACAACTCAGTCATGTCCCAACTCTGCCACGCCCGAGGCACCAAACCGTTTGAACACTTCTGAGCGCCATGCGCAGAGCGCTCCGCGCACGAAAGTGCACAAACGCTGGTCAGTCGGTGGGGCGGGGGACGAAGACGTTGGCGGCGGGGCTGGCGCCGGTGATGGCGTCTGCGGCCAGGATGACGGCAGCACCGGTGTAGGCGCTGGTCTCGTCGGGCGGGAAGCGCACCAGCGATGGGTACACGATGCCCGTGTCGTACGAGCCGTCGTCACGGCGATGCGGTCGAGTCCAGTCGAGCAGATCAGTCGCCGTGGAGAAATCACCAATGGCCGCATACGCAATAGATGCCTCGGCGGTCTCGCTGGCGGTGACCCACGGCTCGTCGCTGACGCACCGGATGCCCATGCCTTCCATCGCAAACGTTGACCACCCGTCGGTGAGGCGAGCCTTGGCCTGTTCGCCATTCATGCAGCCCGTCAGCACCGGGTAGTACCAGTCCATCGCCCAACGCTCCTTGGGCTCGAACGCCTCGGGCTGGTTGGCCACCACGTCGGCCAGCAAACTGCCGGCTGCGCACCAGTCGGGACGCGGCTCGTTGATCAGCTCGGCCAGCTGAGCCCCGCAGCGCAGCGCGTGCGAGATGCTGGATGAACCAGTGAGCAGCGCGTAGTCCCACGGGCGCTCGTCTTCGGTGCACGCCCATAGCGGGGTGCCGTTCGGCGTGCGCATTTCCAGCACCCAATCGAGCGAGCGCTGCACCGTCGGCCACAGGTGATCGACGAAGCCGCGGTCCCAGGTGCACAGCCAGTGGTGCCACACGCCGGTCGCGATGTACGCGCAGACGTTGGTGTCCAGCTTGGCTTCCTCCACTGACCCGTCGGGCAGGTAGTAGTTCCACCAACTGCCGTCGGGCCGCTGAATGTCGACCAGCCACTCGTAGGCCCGCTCGGCGGGGGCATGCAACCCGGCGATGTCTAGCGCCATTGCGGTTTCGACGTGATTCCATGGGTCGCAATGACCGCCGGGGAACCACGGGATCATGCCCGTGTCCAGCTGCAGTGCTGCGATCGACTCGGCGGTCTGCACCACTTCGTCGGCACTGAGCACGCCTGCAAGGTCCGGGACGCGACTCACTGGTGTGCCACTTCCGCGTACGGGTGCGCCATCCCTGCGGACAGCTTCTGCGCGTACACGATGAAGCTCTTGCCCATCACGGGGGCCAGGCCCCGCTCCAGCAACGCCATCGACTTCGGCTGCTCTGTGATCTCCCACTCCAGCAGCTTGCGATAGCGAGTCACCAGCGCGTTGTCGTTGTCGCGCGGGCCGACTGCACACTTCAGCCACCAGTACGGCGAGTGGAGCGCGTGGGCGTGGTGGCTACCCAACACGTCGAGACCTGCCGTGCGCAGCTTGGCCTTCAACTCGGTGGCGCTGTAGATGCGAACGTGTCCGCCGACAGACTTGGGGGCATGGTATTCGTCGCTGAGCAGCCAGTTGATCTTCTCCGGGTACCACGTGGGCACGGTGGCCGCGAACGTGCCGCCCGGCTTCAGTACTCGCACCAGCTCGGTGATCGCCGCAACGTCGTCTTGGATGTGCTCCAGCACTTCGCTGGTGATCACGCGGTCGAACGAACCGGTGGCGAACGGCAGGCGGGTGGCATCGCCCTGCAACGCGCCGACGTAGCGGGCCTCAGGTATCTCGCCGGCCTCGACCATCGCGCCGAACGTGCCGCGGGTGGCGATCACTTCGTCGGGCATGTAGTCCAGTGCAACGACGTTGGCGCCGCGCCGCGCAATCTCGAATGCGTGACGGCCAAAGCCGGCACCCGCGTCCAGCACGAGGTCGCCGGCCTGCAGGCCGAGTCGGTCGAATCGGATAGTGAGCAAGGGCTATATGGTCCTTGTTTGATGCGGTCGACCGATCTTGCGCAGACGGCCGTTCTTCTCCAGCTTGGCGACGTTGGCCGGCATGGCCAGCACCTCGCGGTACTGGTCGACGGTCATCTGGGCACAGTGCTTCCACGTCCAGCGATCGACCACGCGAGCGCGGCCGGCGAGACCGACGCGTGAGCGCAGGTCGGCATCGTCGAGACCGCGACGGATGGTGGCAGCGAGTGCTTCCACATCACCGGCCTTGCACTGCAGCACGGTGTCGCCGTCGCGACCGGTGACCTCTGGCAGCGCGCCGCCGTCGGTGGCGACCAGGCAGATACCCGTCGCCATGGCCTCGATGGCCGGAAGACTGAAACCCTCGTAGAGGCTGGGCACGACTGCCAGCTCGGCCTCGGCGTAGAGCTCGACGATGCGCTCGTCGGACACACCCGACACGAAGTCGATGTGCGGGCGCAGGCCCAACTTGTCGATCAGGTCGTTGCTGGCGCCCTCGCGTGGCTTGCCGATGATGGTGAGGCGAATGTCGTCGCGCTCGGTGCGCAGCTTGGCCATTGCTTCCAGCAGGTACGACAAACCCTTCAATGCAACGTCGGCCGACGCGGTGGTGATGAGGCGCCCGGACTGGCGCTGCACGTTGGGCAGCGGCGTGAACAGCTCGGGGTCGACGCCCACCGGTACCAGCCGCATGCGGTCAAGGCTGACCTTCATGTCGCTGTGGATGTCCTTGATGCTGTTCTCGCTGACGACCACAACGCGCGGCATGCGGCTGGCCACGCGGCCCTGCATCTTCACGAAGTTGTACCAGCGGCCGATGCTCCAGCGCTTGCGACGGCCCTTGGTGTGGGCCATCTCCAGTGCGCGGTCGCGGGTGATGGGGTGATGCAGCGTGACGATGGTGGGCATCATCTTCTCGATGCCGAGAATTCCGTAACCGAGGCACTGGTTGTCGTGCACCAGATCGAAGTCGCCAGTGCGCTTCTTCAACGCTTCCCACACGCGAACGCTGAAACCCAGCGGCTCGCCAAACGTGCCCTTCAGGTGAGTGAGGACCTCGGCGGCATCGCCCATGGTCTTGATCTCCCAGTAGCCCGGAAAGCGACCGGGAAAGTGGTCGTTCCACAGATCCAGGCTGGGCAGCTTGTGGAGCGTCACCCGCTCGTCGAGCATCGGGTACGGCTGCCCGCTATAGACCTCCACGGTATGGCCGAGGTCGACGAGTGCCTTGGTGAGGTGACGGGTGTAGACGCCCTGGCCACCCACATGCGGCTTGCCGCGGTACGTGAGGTAGGCGATCTTCAGCGAAGCGTTGGGGTCGAGCCCCTGGGCCGCGGCCGGTGTCGTTGGCCGGTGGGGTACTGCAGACATGGGTGACAAGGCTACCGGGGCGCGGTTACCGGTCGGTAGCTGTCATGCAAGTGCAACGCGGTGTGACACTGATCGTCAAAAATTCATACGGCGTTCGCGACGAATTTCATCGATCGTGTCGGCTCATGTGCGCTGTTGTCTCGGGGCCCAGCGGATGCTCATGTGGCGCTGCAGCAGGTCGCCGGGCTCAAGGCGAGTCGCGCCGCCGATGTTGAACGCGTCGGGCGGGCCACTTTGCGGCTCGACGCAGGTGATGTGTTCGGGCATGTCGTAGGCCACCCAATGGTCGCAGTCGCTGTCGACGGTGACGGTCAGCCGCGGGTAGTGCAGGCGAAGTGGCCCGAGCGGCTGGGTGAAGCAGTCGTCCCAGGGTTTCGGCGGCGGCGTGACCAGCTCGGCCAGCGGCATGTAATCGTCGTCGCGGGGGTACATGTGGGCGAACTCGAGCTCCGCCAACTGCGGCTTGGTGAAGCACGGATGCCAGCCAATGACCGCGGGCATGGTGTGAGCGGTGGCGTAGACGGAGAGCACGGCGGCCAATCCGTGCTCGTCGAGTTGCAGGTGCTGTGTGGCGCGACCGCCGAACGCCCACGGTAGATCGGTGGCCATGTCGCAGTAGTCCAGCCCTGCGTCCAGCACTTCCCAGCGGCTGACGAACCCGGTGCCGTGAATTGCGTGTGGCGGCATGTTGATGGGGAGCTGGTAGTTGCGCCCTTCGAAGCTGAACTGCCCGCGGCGCACCCGGCCGGCCCATGGAACCATTGGGTAGCAGCCCCAAGTGAAGGGCATCTCCGCTGGGTTGTCGTTGAGGAGTGCTTGCCCGTTCACCTGCAGCCGGCCGATGCGGCCGCCCTCGTCGGGATGAATGGTCATCCACGCATCGCCCGCCACCAGCTCGATCATCTCGCCATTCTTCCTCACGTCGCGTCGCGTACGCTGCCTCCATGCGGGGAGTTGTGCAGCGTGTGCAGTCGGCAAGCGTCACTGTCGTTCATGAGGATGCACCGAACGAGGTGGTCGGATCGATCGAGCAGGGCCTGTGCGTGCTGGTTGGGGTGACGCACGACGATGCGCCCGAGCAGGCCCGAAAGCTTGCGGAGAAGATCTGGCATCTGCGCGTGATGGACGACCCCGCTGGCGTGATGAACCTCAGCGTGGCGGACACCACTCGTGAGGTTCTGATTGTCAGCCAGTTCACGCTCTACGGCGACACCTCGGCAGGCCGCCGACCCAGTTGGATTGCCGCGGCGCGCCCGGAGCACGCCGAACCACTGGTGCAGGCGGTGATTGATCACCTCCGCAGCCTCGGGGCGACCGTTGCAACCGGTCGCTTCCGTACCGAGATGCTGGTATCGCTGGTCAATGACGGCCCGGTCACGGTCATCATCGACGTGTAGCGACTCCGTTCCACGATACGGAACCGTTCCGACAGGTGGAACGAAACCACTGGCAATCGGCTAAAGTCGGCAAATGGCGCTTGCAGAACGACATTTGGCACAACGACTGAGCAACCTCGGCACCGAAACCGCCTTTGCCGTCTCCCTGGCGGCCGCCGACTGGGCGTCGAAGGGCAACCGGGTCTACCCGTTCCATCTCGGCGACATCAACCTGGCCACCCCTGCCAACATCGCAGTCGCGATGAATCAAGCGATTGCGGAGGGCAAGACCGGCTACTGCGCCGCCGCTGGAATCGCGCCGCTCCGCGAGGCGCTTGCCAACGATGTCGGCAGCCGCCGCGGCCTGCGCTTCTCGGCCGCCAACGTCGTGGTGCAGCCGGGTGGGAAGCCAGTGATCGGCAAGTTCATCCAGACCGTGATGAACCCTGGCGAGGGCGTGCTCTACCCCAATCCCGGCTACCCCATCTACGAGAGCATGATCGAGTACTACGGCGGCCAGAGCATGGCGTACCGCTACGCGCAGACAGCCACCGGCTTCGCTATCGACCTCGATCACCTACGCAGCCAGATCGCGTCGGCCAACGGGCGGGTTGCGGCCATCATCTACAACAACCTGCAGAACCCGCTCGGCTGCGAGAGCTCGCCGGAGGAGATGCAGGCCATCGCCGACATTGCCATCGAGCACGACCTCATCGTGTTGGCCGACGAGGCCTACTTCGAGATGCGCTACTCGGGCGAGAGCACCTCGATTGCGTCGCTGCCGGGCATGTTCGAGCGCACGGTCATCCTCTACACGTTTTCGAAGAAGTTCGCGATGACCGGTTGGCGCCTCGGTGCCGCCATTGGTCCCGTCCCGATCGTCGAGAACATCACCAAGCTCAATACCAACGACGAGAGCTGCACGACGCACTTCGTGCAGGCGGCTGGCGTGGAGGGAGTCACCGGTTCCCAAGAAGGGCCGCTGGCAATTCTGGCCGAGCTGCAGCGTCGACGCGATGCGGCGTGGAGCGAGCTCGCCCAGATCGAGGGATTGGTCTGCCCGAAGCCGGAGTCGACGTTCTACCTCTTCCCGCAGGTGACTGACCTGATGGCGCGGATGGGGTACGACGAAGTTGGTGCATTTGCAACAGCTGCGCTGCACAACACCGGCGTCTCGTTCTGCACCCGCAAGCACTTCGGCCGCCCGCAGCCAGGCGAGCAGGACCACTACGTCCGCTTCGCGTACTCCGGGCTGTCGGTTGATGACATTCACGAAGGCCTCGCCGGTCTTCGCGCGTGGGTGAACTCGTGAGTCTGCGCATCGCGGTGACCGGCCGCATTCCGTCTGCCGGCATGGAGATGCTGGAGGAGGCTGGTGAGGTCATCGCATGGGACTCGCTCGACGTGCCCACGGTTGAACAGGTGCACGCCCTGGTCAAGGGTGCCGACGCAGCGCTGACGCTGTTGACGACCAAAGTCGATGATGCCTTCCTCGACGCAGCCGGCCCGCAGCTGAAGGTCGTGGCCAACGTGGCCGTCGGGTACAACAACATCGACGTGGCCGCGTGCACCCGTCGTGGGGTCGTCTGCACCAATACACCGGGCGTGCTGACCGACGCCACCGCCGACATTGCGATGGCGCTGATCCTGATGGCCACTCGCCGCCTTGGTGAGGGCGAGCGCGTTATTCGCAGCCAGCAGCCGTGGCAGTGGGGCATGTTCTACATGCTTGGTAGCGGCATTCAGGGCAACCAGCTGGGCATCGTTGGCATGGGCGACATCGGGCAGGCACTCGCGCGTAGGGCCAAGTCCTTCGGGATGAAGATTGCGTACAGCAATCGGCGCCCCGTGGCCCCTCAAGTGGAGGCAGAGTTGGGCGCTGAGTTCATGAGCATGGAAGAACTGCTGAGCACCAGCGACGTGGTCAGTCTCAACTGTCCGTACAGCCCGGCAACACATCACCTGATGAGTGCACCGCAGTTCGAGATGATGCGTCACAACGCGTTCCTGGTGAACACGGCTCGCGGACCCATCGTCGACGAAGCCGCACTGGTTGCGGCGCTCACGTCAGGCCAGATCGCGGGTGCCGGCCTTGACGTGTTCGAAAACGAGCCAGCGGTGCACCCCGGCCTGCTCGAGTGCGAGAACGCTGTCGTCATTCCGCACCTGGGTTCCGCCACACAAGAGACCCGCGCAGCGATGGCCCGGCTGGCCGCGCACAATGCCGTCAACGTGCTGGCCGGTGTCGAGCCGCCTACACCGATTCCGGTTCCGGCGAGCTGACGGCCGGAGGCCGCGGTTCGCGGGCTCGCCACAGCGACACGGCCAGCAGGATGCCCATCAGTGCAACCCAGGGCAGGTCTCCGGTATGTGAGTACCAGGTACGAATGCCGTGTAGCTCGATCGTGCGTGTGATCACCTTCTGCTCGCTGACCCCGGTTCGGTCGAACACGTCACCACTTGGTGAGATGAAGGCACTGAACCCGGTGGGCGATGCCTGGACGACCCAACGATTCTGCTCGATGGCGCGCAGGCGTGAGGATGCGATCTGTTGGCTTTGCAGCACCGTCCAGGTGTAGCTGCTGCCGTTGGTGGGGTTGATGATGAATGAGCCACCAGCCTCCACACCCTCGTTGGCGCGACCACCGAAGAACACCTCCCACGAGATCACCGTGGCCATCCGTGTGCCGTCAGGTAGTTCCAACACCGCGGGCCCGGTGCCCGCGACCGCATCGCGTGGCACAAGATCGGTGGGGGCGCCCAACGCGTGGAGCAGGCCGCGCATCGGCATGTACTCGCCGAACGGTACGCGCCGCACCTTCTCGTAGCGGCTGTAGATCTCGCCCTCAGATGTAACTACCACCTGTGCATTCACGAACTGCTCGCCGTCGGCGGTGTCCTCGGTGATGCCCACCGCGAAGGGGGCATCGATGCGTTTCGCCTCGGCTGCCACCAGCTGCAATTCGCGGCTGCCCTCAAACGTGGCGACGTCGATGACGTTCTCTGGCCACACCACAAGGTCCACCGAGCCGGGCTCGATGGTCGCGGTGGCTGCAAGGTGGCGTTGCAGCACGTCCTGCGCTGAGGTCTCGTTGGCATGCGTGCCCTGCGGGCCTCCGCCCTGGACGGCGGCAACGGTGATGGGGACCCACTGGTACTTCGCGCCATGCGTGCCGTCGGCGAAGCCGGGCAGTACCAGCCAGACGATCATCGCTGCCAGGAATGCCAGCACGCCGTGCCACTCGCCGTGGGCTGTAATGCCGCGCTTGCGGGCCAGCGCGGGCACCACCGGCGATGGGCCTGCCAACGCGAAACCGACTTGGAACACGAACCACGTCAACAGCAGGGCCCCGCCCACTCGGACAACGTCCGCAAACGGGCCAGCCGCCTGACCGATAGCCAGGCTGGCGAGCGGCACCCCACCGAACGGGAAACAGAACCTCAAGGCTTCAGCCAGCGTGTGGGCCGCTGGACGGCCGATCGCTCGCCACGGGCCGCGGGGCGCAACCCACGCCGCGACCGCGTGAAAGCCGGCAAACATGGACGCCGCCACCAGGTAGCCGGGCGCGGTGAGGAACCACATCCAGACCATCCCTGGGAACAGCCAGGCAGCACCGAACAGCCACCCGCGGGCCAACCGTTGGCGACCCGTCGATGCGTCCTGAGCTGCGGTTTCATACATCGCAATGCCGACAAAGGCCAGGGGCCAGAAACCCCACGGGGGAAGCGCGGCGGCAACGAGCAACCCTCCGAAAACCGCCTGCAGGGCGTGACGTGAGGGGCGAGACAGTCGACGAGACATTGTTGGACGACGCTAGTACTTGCCGTCCGTGACGACTGGGCAACTGCCGTCAGGAAGTGTGTCTCGTCAACACAGGACGATGACGGAAGCGCTACTCGTTGGAGAGCTCGAGGTGCACGACGAAGCGTTCCCGTGTGGAACCAACCGGGTGACACGCGAACAGCGTCGCGGTGAACGCCGGCGTCTGGTCGATGATCCAGATGGCATTCGGCTTGACGACCTCCGTGGATGTCACCTTGTACACGAAGCGGCCCTCGGTGGTCGTGAGGACGACATCGTCGCCAGCCACCAGCTGGTCGATGTTGCGAAACGGCTTGTCATGACTGGTGCGGTGACCGCCAATCACGACGTTGCCGATGCTCCCCGGCATCGCAGTGCCTGGCCAATGTCCCGGGCCGTTGTCGAGCACAGTGAGACTGACGCCCTCCAACAGCGGCTTGGAGACGCCGAGCTTGGGAATCTCAAGGGTTCCCAGCGTGACGACGGGCTCCTTGGCCCGTGGTGCCGGCGCCGGCAACGGCACTGGCAGCGCCTCGGAAGTGGTAGTGACAGCCAGCGTGCTGGTGGTGGCCGGCACTTCGGTGGTGCTGGTGGTGCTGGCGGTAGTGGTCGGCAACACCGTGGTACTGGTGGTGGTACTGACGGCACGAGTCGTCGTGGTGGCCAGCACTGTCGTGTCTGCGCCCTGTTCGACGGCGTCGTTACCGCACCCAACGAGGAGTACGGCAATCAGTGAGAGAGTGATTTTGCGGCGAGACACGGTCGTCATTGTGCCACCGGTCGAAGGAACGTGTGCGTCAGCTCGGCGGCTTGTTGTCCAGATCTGATGCATGCGGGTACGCCAATCCCGTGATAACCGGCGCCGGCAATGGCCAGGCCACTGGGAAGTGCCCGCTGCGCAACTGCGATGTGTTCGGCGTGGTGCGGTCGGTATTGCGGGAATGCAGCGGGCCAACGAGTAACCCGAACATGCTGTGGTTGCGGGGTGAAGCCCAGGTGTTGGCCGACCTCTTGGATGGCCGCGGTCAGCAACTGTTCGTCTGACAGGTGCAACACTGGCAGGCCGTCGCGGCCAAGTGAGATACGCAGAATCACCGAACCGGGCATCGCCCAGTGCGTCCATTTCTGTGAGCCAAAGGAGGCGGCGGTCACCAGCCGCTGCTGTGGCTTCGGTACCAGATACCCGCTCATACCGGCGAGGTGTGCTGGCCAATCGGCAGCGTCGAGTGCGATGGTCACAATTGCAACGTCAGCTGCCGGGATGGCTGCCAGCACCGCTGCGGCGTCTGGTGCTTCGCGTTGCAGCAGCCCGGCTGCAACCGCTGATGGGGCCGCCAGAACAACGGCGTCAAAGTACTGGTCGTTGATACGCCAGCCGCCGCCATCGCGCAACACAGTGGTTACTTCCGTGTCCAGGCGAAGCTCGCCGCCGGCAGCTGCCACCGTCGCGGCCGTGGCCGTGGCGAGCGCGCCCATGCCCTCTCGCGGCGATTGGAACACCGGGCCCGCGGCCGGGGAGGGTTGTGGCGTGCGGCGGGCGGTGACCAACACGCTGCGACCGCGAGCGGCGAGCTCTGCGATTTGCGGCACGGCAGCCAGGCTGAAGTGGTCCGTGTCGGCGGCGTAAATGCTGCCAACCAACGGATCGACCAAGCGAAAGTGCACCTCGTTGCCGAAGCGGGCGCGCACGTAGCGCCCGAGCGAATCTGGCTCCAACGAAGTACGGCGCCGGAACGGTTCGGTGGCAGCACGCAGCTTGCCTGGCCATGACAGCAGCCCGGAACGCGCCAGAGCAAGAATCTCCGTCGGCATGCCCAAGAGCAGGCCTTCCGGAATGGTGTGCAGGGCGTCCCACCACACTGCTGCCGAGCGAGCGTCGGGGGAGACCAAGGTGTCGCCGATGCCGACTGACTGCGCAAGTGCAGTGGCCCACGGAATGCGGGCCAGGAACGCGTCGGCACCTTCGTCGATGGCTGGATGCCCCGCGAATGGCGATGTACGCAGCTTGCCGCCGACGCGATCGTCGCGTTCGAACACGACGACGGCGGGCTGTTCGCCGGATTCGTCGGCGGTGACCAGAGCGTGCGCTGCAGCAAGGCCGGCGATGCCGCCGCCGATCACTGC
>JAYVVY010000112.1:0-9215 GCA_043786575.1 Ilumatobacteraceae bacterium | reverse complement strand
CTCGCGCGAATCGGGTGACGAACGCGAGTGTGGCCCACCGCGAACGATGGGCCACATTCAACGTGCAGTGCTGACGGCAGTCAGCGGTTGGTGATCAGCTTTCAAAGTCGGTGATCAGCTTGCCGATGTCGGTGAAGGTACCCGAACCGTCTGCGGCCACTGCGTACTGACGAACGATCAGGCTCTGGGCCAGGAAGGGGTCTTCCTCGCCGTTCATCTTAAATTCAACACCGGGCAAGCCGAGGCTTGGGGTGTAGGTGAAGTTACGAGCGGCATTGATGATGGATGCCTGGGTCAGACCCTCCGGCGACGCCTGTGCCTGGATCAGGATGGCAACGGTGACTTCCGCCGTTGTCCAGCCGGCACCGGCGGTGGCAGCGATGTCGGCCTTACCGAGACCGTCCATGTAGGCCAGGTACTCGGCCACCTGCGGGATGGCAGCGTTGGCCGGGTCGACAACGTCGATCAGGTTGCTGGAGGTGTAGAGGCCGTTCGCTGCCTGGCCCGAAGCACCCAGGATCAGGCTGCTGGCGCAGGTGTTGGTGAGAAACGTGGCAGGCGTCCAGTCTGGGTTGGCTGCCTTTGCGTTGGCAACCTCACCGAGGAAGCTGATGCACTGAGCACCCAGCGGTACGGCCATGATCACGTCGGGCTTGAGGGCGGCGATGTTGGTGATCTGCGCCGTCGGCGGGTTTGAGTCAGTGGACTCGATGGTCTCTTCGCCAACGATCTCGATGCCGTACTGGTCGGCCAGTTCCTTGAACGCTTCGACGTAGTACTGACCGAACTCGTTGTTCACATGGAACAGCGCGACCTTGGCGCCATCGGGGTACAGCTCGGCGATCTGCGCGGCGTACACGGCGGACTCAACCGGGTACGGCACCAGCTCGCCAGTGGTCCACGGGTAGTCGGCCACTTCGCCCCATGCGGGCGAACCAGTCAGCGCCGCCAACTGCGGGATGCAGTTGTCGTTGAGCGTGTCGCGTACGGCCAGGTTGTTGGGCGAACCAATAATGCCCGAGAAGATGTTGACGCCGGCGTCGATCTGCTTGGCAACGGCACCGGGTGTGAGCTCGGCGTTGTACTGGTCGTCTTCAATGGTGACTTCCAGCTTGACGTCGCCCAGCAGGCCCTTTTCGTTGGCGTACTTGATGTACGCCTCGTAGCCGTCCTTCACGGGAGCGAAGGCAGCTGCGGCTGCACCACCAGACAAGGGCATCACCGAGCCGATCTTGACGGTGCCCTCGATGGGTGCATCGGCAGCGGCGGGGTCGACGCAGATACCGGTATCCACTGTCCAGGCTTCCGTGGCGGGGTCGGTGACCGGTGTGGTGTCGGCGACCGTCTCGACGGTGGTCTCGCCCGTTGCGACCGTGGTCTCTACAGCGGCGGTGTCGCCCGTGGACGCTGCGGTGGTGGAATCGGTGGTCTTGTCATCGCTGCACGCAGCAATCAACAACGTTCCGGCAGCAATGACGGCTGCAAGGCCTCTCGTACGCTTCATTCGTGCTCCCCCTCGGAGTCGGTACTGGTGGACATGGCCACTGCGGCCATCGGCGCCGGCCCAACCGCGCCCGCAGGGCGGGGCAGGACGCGAACGATCCTCGAACTGTACTGGTTCCATACCCCGACGATCCCTCGGGGCGCCACGAACATCAGCAAAATCAACAGGATCGCGAAGATGCCATCACCCGGCGGAACCTTCGCCCACGCAAACAACGGCCGAATCAGCGCCGGAATTGCGTCGTCATTCGCCCACTCACCAGTCTTTTCTGTCACGAACACGTAGAGCGCAGCACCCACGATGGGGCCCCAGAGTGAACCGGCCCCACCAATGACCATCACGATCAGGAACGTGATGGCACCCTTGACCGTGAGACTGGTGATGCCCTCCGGGCTGACGCTGCCAATCTTGATGGCAATCACACAGCCGGGCAGTGCGCACAGACCGGCGGAGAGACCAAAGACAAACGCCTTGGTCCGCACCAGGTTGACGCCCATCACTGCCGCCGCAGTTTCGTTGTCTCGGATGGCGATCATCGACCGGCCGATGCGGCTCTTCACGATTCCGCGACACACCAAATAGACGATGACCGCAACGCCCGCAGCGATCCAGTACCAAAAGGCGGCCTTGTTATCGGGCCGACGTAGATCACCAAATGGATCCCAGCCGAAGATCTTGAAGTGCAGCATCTGCCCTTCCTTGCGGCCAATGTTGAACCCCGTGGTTTGCACTTTGCTGTCGTCGTTGGGCAACCCGGCGCCACCACCGGTGAGCCAGGACAGCTTCTTCCAGGTGAGCAGCTGAGGGAACACGAGGCCCAGCGACAGGGTGACCAGCGCCAGGTACACGCCCTTGATCCGCGAAGCGGGGAACGACACGATCACGCCGACCGCGAACGCGATGACGAACGCGATGGGGAAGGTGAGCCAGGGACTGAAACCCCAACGCGACACGAAGATGCCGGTGGTGTAGGCGCCGATGCCGAGAAATGCCGAGTGCCCGATGGAGATCTGGCCCGTGTAACCCAGAATCAGGTTGAGCGCCATCGCCGCAGACATCAGCGTCAGCGCTTCGATGGCCGTACTGATCAGGCCGCCACCCGCGCTGGTGGGAATCCAGAGCACCAAACCGAGCACGAACGTCGCAGCAACCAGCCGCAGCGCCCAGTTGGCGAGGCCACCCTCGCGGATCGATACGAGCGATTTCATACCCGTTCCACCTTCGCTGTGCCGAACAGACCGGACGGTTTCACCAAGAGCACCGCAAGGATCACGATGAAGGCAACACCGAGCTTCATCTCCTGGCCAACCCACTCCGGTGCGTAGCCCGAAGCCAGGTTCTCAATCACACCGATCATCAGGCCACCGATGACGGCACCGCCGGGCGAGTCGAATCCGCCAAGGGTTGCGGCGGCCGAGCCGTAGATGAAGACGGTAAACATCAGACCGAGGTTGACATTGCCATTGAGGCCCGCCTGCACCACACCGCCCAGTGCGCCGATAGCCGCCGCTAAGCCCCAGCTCATCATCAGCACACGATTCGTACGAATACCGGTGAGCTTGGCACTTTCCGAGTTGCTGGCAACGGCCCGCATCGAGAGGCCGAACTTGGTCTTGTTGAACAGCAGGAAGAGCAGGCCCGTGAGCACCAGCACCAGCACCAGGATGCCGACGCGCTCGTAGCGAATCGAAACACCGAACGGCAACCACTGGTCCTGCGGATCGTTGGGGAACAGGCTGGGGTACGTGAGCTGCTTGCTGCCAACGCCAGAGTTGGGCAACTGCTGGTTGCCCCAAATCGCGCCATCCAGCCAATTGAGTAACGTGAAGAGTCCGATCGTGACAATGAAGACCGCGAACGGCGACCGTTTGGAGATGGGGCGGATGAGGGTCACCTCGGTTGCCGAGCCAAGGGCAAAGCCAACGCCCATACCGAGGAACATTGCTGGCCAAATGGGGATGCCCCACTCGCCGAACTGGTAGACGAAGTAGGCGCAGAACAACGCCATTTCACCCTGAGCAAAGTTGAGGTGGCCGGTGCCGCGATAGACGATGACGAGGCCGAGCGCGATCAGCGCGTACACGCTGCCGTAGCTGAGGCCATCCACGAGTCGTTGAAAGAAGAGTGCCATCAGAACCCCAGGTACGCCTTACGGATGGAATCGTCGGCGCTCAGCTCGGCGGCCGAACCGCTGGCCACGATGCGCCCGGTCTCCAGCAGGTACACCCGGCTGGCGATGTGCATGGCCAGGTTCGCGTTCTGCTCCACGAGCAGCACGGAAAGACCTTCATCACGGTGAAGGCCTTCCAGCACTCCGAACAGCTCCTGCGTGATCAGTGGCGCCAGCCCCAGGCTGGGCTCGTCGCACAGCAACAGCTTGGGACGGCTCATCAGCGCTCTCGCAATAGCGAGCATCTGCTGCTCGCCGCCGCTGAGGCTGCCGGCGCGCTGGTGGCGGCGCTCGGCGAGCCGAGGAAAGACCTCCAGCCAACGCGCAATGTCGTCTCGCACGCCATCGGCGTCGGTGCGAATGAACGCACCGGTGTACAAATTGTCCTCCACCGACAGCTCAGGGAAGGTTCCGCGGCCCTGGGGCACTTGCGCGATACCCGCACGCACGATTGCGTCGGGCGACGCCTTGGTGATGTCGACACCCTGGAACTCGACGTGCCCTTGGCGCGAAATGAGGCCGCTGATTGCTCGCATGGTGGTGGTCTTGCCAGCGCCATTGGCACCGAGCATCACCACGAACTCGCCCTCCTGCACCTCCAGGTCGATCGCTTGCAGCACCGTCACCGGCCCGTAGCCGGCGCTGAGGCCTGTGGCCTTGAGCAGCGTCATGATGTCGTCCCCAGGTACGCCTCGATCACGCGCTCGTTGACCTGCACTTCGGCTGGGGTGCCGTCGGCGATCTTGCGACCGAACTCCATCGCCACCACCCGATCACTGATGCCCATCACCATTGCCATGTGGTGCTCGACGAGCAGCACCGTGAGGTTGAACTGGTCGCGAATTGTTTGGATGGTGTGGCCGAGTTCGTCGACCTCACCGTGTGCAAGGCCACTGGCCGGCTCGTCCATCAGAAGGAACGTCGGGCGGGCAGCCAGGGCCCGCGCAATCTCCAGCCGCTTGAGCGTGCCGAACGGCAAGCCGGCAGCTGGGCGGAACGCAAGGTGGCCCAAACCGAGTTGATGCAGCAGGTCGCCGGCTTCGTCGCGGGTGCGCTTGTTTTCCGCTGCAGCGCCAATACGGAAGATGGCCTGTGCAAAACCGATATGTCCCTGGCTATGCGCCCCGACCATCACGTTTTCGAGCAGTGTCATCGACGGAAAGAGGGCAAGGTTCTGGAAGGTGCGAGCGATCCCCAGCTGCGCGATGCCGTGTGCTGGAACGCCCAACAGCTCCTTGCCGCGGAACTTCACCGACCCGAGGGTGGGCTGATAGATACGGCTGACCACATTGAACATGGTGGTCTTGCCGGCACCGTTCGGCCCGATGAGGCCACAGATATGGCCCTCGTCGATGCTGAATGAGAGCCCATCAAGCGCCACGATGCCGCCGAAGCGCACCGTTACGTCTTCTACGTCGAGCAACGTCACGCTGACCTGTCTCCTCCCCCAGATGAAGTGACAGCACCGTAGCCGTTCTCCCACCACTGTGACGACCGTCTCTCCAGCTGATTCACTCGAACCAGTTGAGGGCAGCGCGCATCGTTGTGTCGAAGTCCTCGAAGCTCATCTGCGATTTCGTCGCGATGATCAGCGCGGCGTCGTCTCCAACCGGGTACCGCAGCTGGCCCGGTCGCTCGGTGGCGGCCTGGTAGATCACATCGGCGACGCGCTGTGCCGGCGCTGGCTCGCCGTTGACGAGCGACCGCTGGGCAACATGAAAGCGTTCCCGTCGCTGGAACTCCGCCGTGTCGGGCGTCATCGCTGCCGCGTGAATGCCGTTGGCGCCGAGGCTGGTGGCGAACTGGCCGGGCTCCACCACGCGGACCCGAATGCCCTGCTGGGACAACTCGAAGTGCAGCGCCTCGCTGATCGCTTCGACCGCGTGTTTGCTGGCCGCGTAGATACCGCCGTACGGGGTGCCCACCAGACCGGCGACGGAGCCAACGGTGACGATGGTGCCGCCGCCGTTTTCGAGCATCGAAGGCACGACCGCTCGGATGACTCGCACCACGCCGGTGACGTTCGTGTCGAGCTGTTGGGTGACCTCGTCGTCGGCGAGGAGGTGGATTGGCCCGTACACCTCGATGCCGGCGTTGTTGACGACGATGTCGATCGGGCCGGCCTCGGCGAGCACGTGCTCGACAGCGGCATTCACGCTGGTGCTGTCGGTGACGTCGAGCTCGAACTGTTGAATGTCGGCCCGCGCGTTGAGCGCGGCGGACTTCCCCGGGGTGCGCATGGTCGCGTACACCACATGCCCCTGATCGGCGAACGTGAGGGCGGCGAGCTCGCCGAACCCGGAACTGCAACCTGTGATGAGAACCGTCGACATCACCCGACGGTAGCCGCCGGGTGATGTCGCATCGTCCACGACGTCAGCTGTCGACGATTCAGCTGTCGACGATTTCGCGCAGCATTTCGATCTGCTGCACTGCGTTGGGGCCGACGGGGTTGACCGACAGCACTGTGACGCCGGCTTCCTTGAACGCGGCGACGCGCTCCTTCACGTAGCTCTTCGGCCCCACGAGGTGCGACAGCTCCAGCCACTCGGCAGGCAACGCCGCCGCGGCTTCGTCCTTCTTGCCGTCCAGGTACAGGTCCTGGACTTCGCCGGCCTCCTTCTCGTAGCCGTAGGCGCACGCGATGTCGTTGTAGAAGTTCTTGCCACGAGCGCCCATACCGCCGACGTACAGCGCCATATGCGGGCGAGCCATGTCGAGGACCTTCGTACGAGCGTCGCCGGTGAGCGACTCGTCAATAGCCAGCATGCCACCGGCCGAGATGTCCAGACGCTTGAGCGAAGGGTCGCGCTTGGCAGTGCCGGCCTTCAGTTGGCGGCCCCACACGTTCTGAAACTTCTCGGGCATGAACATGATCGGCAGCCAGCCATCGGCCATTTCGGCGGTGGCTTCGACGCTGCGGTCCTTGAGGCTCGCCCACCAGATGGGGATATCGGAGCGCACGGGGTGGTTGATGATCTTCAACGGCTTACCCAGGCCGGTGCCCTGACCCTCGGGCAACGGCGCCTGAAATGTCTGACCCTGATAGTTGAACTTCTCCTCGCGCTTCCAGATCATCCGGCACGCTTCGATGTATTCCTTGATGCGCTGCATCGGCTTCTCGTACGGCACGCCGTGGAACCCTTCGATCACCTGCGGGCCGCTGGCACCGAGACCCAAGATGAAGCGCCCATCGCTGACGTAGTCGCAACCGGCGGCAGTCATCGCCATCAGCGCCGCTGTGCGGGAGTAGACGTTGACGATGCCGGTGCCGATCTCGACCCGCTCGGTTTTGGCAGCCAGGTAGCCGACCTGGCTGATGGCGTCGAAGCTGTAGGCCTCGGCAATCCACACCTGGTCGAGGCCCGCCTTCTCCAATTCCACGACGCGGCCGACCGCTTCCTTGAAGCCGCCGCCGTAGTTGATCCCCATCGAAAGTTTCATGGGCGTGACAGTAGATGGCCGAGTGGCGGGATCTGTAACGCTGCGCGAGCGTGTGCGGGTGAGCATGGCGACGGTATGGGTGTTCGGTGATCAACTCAGCCGGGATGGCAGCGCACTCGCTCAGGCATCACCCGCCACCCATCGGGTCCTCATTGTGGAGAGCCTTGGAAAGTTGCAGTCGAAGCACTGGCACGTGCAACGAGCCCACTTCGTGATCGCGTCGATGCGCCGCTTCGCCGACGAGCTGCGGGCCGAAGGGTTCGAAGTCGACTATCGCCACGCGACATCACTGGCCGCTGGGCTCACCGATCATCGGGCGGAGTTTGCACCGAGCGTCGTCACATCAATGGAGGCAGCCAGCCGCGATGGGCTGCGCATGCAGCACTCCAGCGGCGTGACGGTCATCCGGTCGAACCAGTTCCTCACTCACTACGAGGATTTCGCTGCATGGGCGCAGGGGCGCAAACGGTTGACGATGGAGGACTTCTACCGCTGGCAGCGGCGTCGGCTGAACTATCTGATGGACGACGACGAGCCGGCCGAGGGCCGCTGGAACTTCGACGCCGAGAACCGTCAACGACCCCCGAAGGATGGTCGCAATCATTGGCCGCCGCCGCCGGTGTCCGTTATCGATGACCTCGACCAGCACGTACTGCGCGACCTGCCGGCCGCCGTCTGGGGCGCGGCCCCGGACGGCACATGGGCAACGTCGCGACCGGAAGCCCTGCGCCGACTACGGCACTTTGTTGACGAGCTACTCCCCCGCTTCGGCCCCCACGAAGATGCGATGTTGACAGGAAGTTGGCACCTCGCCCACGGCCTGCTCGCGCAATACCTCAACATCGGCCTGCTACACCCCCGCGAGGTCTGCGATGCCGCTGAGGCTGCCTATCGCGCCGGCCGCGTCCCCATCGCAAGTGCGGAGGGCTTCATTCGCCAGGTTATTGGCTGGCGCGAGTACGTGTGGGGCCTGTACTGGCTGCGCGGGCCGGAGTATCGCCATCAGAATCAGTTGGGCGCTGATCGTCCGCTGCCGCCCGCCTTCACCGGCGCCGCACCGACGCAGATGCGTTGCGTCAGCACCACACTGCAGACGCTGCACGACCACGGGTGGGTGCATCACATCCAGCGATTGATGATCCTTGGCAATCTCTCGCTGCTCGCCGGCGTGCAGCCGTGGGCGATGACCGAGTGGATGTGGGCGGGGTTCGTTGACGGTGCGGAGTGGGTGATGGTGCCCAACGTGATCGGGATGGCGCTCTACGCCGACGGCGGGATGATGTCGACCAAGCCGTACGCGGCCGGTGGCGCCTACATCGACAAGATGAGCGACTACTGCAAGGGCTGCCGCTACGACCGCACCAAGCGCACCGGCCCCGACGCGTGCCCGTACACCACCCTCTACTGGGACTTCCTTGCCCGCCACGAGGAGCGCTTCGCAAAGAACCCGCGCATCGTGCAGCAGGTGCGGGCGGCGCAACGGCTGGGTGATCTGGCGGAGGTCCGAGTTCGAGCACGCGAGGTACTGGAGCTACTGGACCGCGGCGAGCTCTAACTCAGCCGTTGAGATTGCCGCTACGAAAGCCTTCGAGGTCCAGCGTGACGTAGCGGTAGCCCTGAGCGCGGACAGCATCGACGACGGCAACTCGTTGTTCGATGACCGTCGTGAGGTCGGCGAGCGGCACCTCCAACCGTGCGGTGTCGCCGTAGTGGCGAACGCGCAGCTCTCGCAAACCCAGCCGCCGCAGCGCGGCTTCGGCCCGGTCGAGCTGGCTGAGCAGTGACACCGAGACCTCGGTGCCATACGGGATACGGCTGGCCAGGCACGCCATTGCTGGCTTGTCCCAGGTGCGTAGACCCAGCTGCTGGGACGCTGCGCGAACGTCGGCCTTCGTGAAGCCGGCGGTCACCAGTGGGAACTCGGCGCCGCCCTCGCTTGCCGCCTTCTGGCCCGGACGATGATCACCGAGATCGTCGAGATTGACACCCAGCAGCACCGTCGCATCTTCGGCGGCAGCGATGGGAGCAACCACATCCATCAGCTCGGCCTTGCAGTGGAAGCAACGATCCGTGTCGTTCAGCCGATAGGCGGCGCGC
>JAYVVY010000111.1:0-8582 GCA_043786575.1 Ilumatobacteraceae bacterium | reverse complement strand
CCGACGGAACGCTTCGTTGTTTCTACAACACCTGCCAGCACCGCGGTGCTCCCGTTGTGCGCGACGAACGCGGCTCGTCTCGACGACTGCGCTGCCAGTACCACTCATGGACATACGAGATCGATGGGGGCGCTCTGGTCTCGGTTCCCGACGAACGCGATTTCGTTGACCTCGATTGGGAGCAGCGCTGCCTACCGCAGGCCAGCTGCGACACGTACGCCGGGTTCGTTTTTGTCAATCGCAATCTCGATGCTGCACCGCTCGCGGAGTGGATCGGGCCGCTCGCCGAGATGCTCGATCCGTTCCAGGGCGACACTCTGCGCGAGGTCTATCGCGAGTCTCGAATCATTCCGTGCAACTGGAAAGTCACCGCCGAGGCGTTTCTGGAGGTGTACCACTTCCGCCACATCCACAGCCACGACGGTGTCAGCATCCTCGACAATCGCGGCGCCGCGATGGGGTTGTACCCGCACGGCCACAGCCGCATGGTCACACCGTTCTCCCAGCAACACCTGCAACGCAACGGAATGAGTTCGTGGGACGACTGGCGGCTCCGCGACACCGGCCCGTTTCCGGCGATCGAAGGCCTGCCAGGAATCGTCGACTGCACCAGCACCGCAGTCAGCATCTTCCCCAACGTCATCATCCCGCTGGGCCGGATCGGCTTCCCCATCAACGTGTTCTGGCCGATCGACCAGCACACGACACGGCTGGACTGGATCTACTTCGCCCCACCCCCCGACGGCGCCGATCACTTCGATCCGGCCGATCTGCCGCAGCACTGGCTAGCCCGGCGCCGGCAGTACAACGAGATCATGGCCGAGGATGAACGCAACATGGCCCCGATGCAGCGATCGATGGAGTCACCTGCGTTGCGTGGCATTCCGCTGAACTACCAGGAGCGTCGCATCTGGCATCTCCACGAAGAGATCGATCGAGTGATCGGGGTGCACAACGTTCCTACTGCACTTCGGATGCAGCAGGTACTCGGGCCATACATCGAACGCGCGAGTGTGGTGCCATGACTGAGTCGATCACTGGAACCGACCGCTCCGCTGGTG
Organism: Ilumatobacteraceae bacterium; assembly: GCA_043786575.1. Classification (GTDB taxonomy): domain Bacteria; phylum Actinomycetota; class Acidimicrobiia; order Acidimicrobiales; family Ilumatobacteraceae; genus UBA668. Next base: position 7,521 of record JAYVVY010000111.1, on the reverse strand, counting down.
TCAGCTTCACCGCGCTGCTTGCCAACGACTCACACCCCGTCAGCGACCTGTTGCGCGACGAGTCTCGCGTCGGCCTCACCGACGGCAATACGCGCGTGCCCGCGTGGTACTACACCTCACCCGAATTCCACGCGCTGGAGGTGGAGAAGCTGTGGAGCCGGGTGTGGCAGATGGCGTGCCTCGAGGAGGAGATTCCCGACGTCGGCGATTATCACGTCTACGAGATTGCCGAGATGTCATTTCTCATCGTCCGCACCGCCGACGGCATCAAGGCGTATCGCAACGCATGCCTCCATCGGGGCCGCCTCCTGCGCGAGACCCATGGCAGAGGCGCCAAGACCATTCGGTGCGCATTCCACGGCTGGGCCTGGAACCTCGACGGTTCGCTGAAAGAGATTCCGTGCCAGTGGGACTTCCCCAGCGTCGACGAAGCGCAGGCGGCACTACCCGAGGCGCTGGTCGGCACCTGGCACGGTTTCGTGTTCATCAACCCGGATCGCGACGCAACGCCGCTTGACCAGTTCCTGGCTGGCCTCGACGAACACTTCGACAAGTACCCGTTCGAGAAGCGGGTCAAGGTTGCTCACGTCGAGAAGATCATGCGAGTGAACTGGAAGGCCTGCCAGGAGGCCTTCATGGAGTCGTACCACGTGGTGGCCACGCACCCCACGCTGATGGAAACCCTTGGCGATGCAAACACTCGGTACGACACGTACGGCAACTTCTCGCGAGCGATCTCGCCGCAGGGTGTGGAAAGCCCACACCTTGCACACATGCCGCGCTACGAGCGCCTGGCTGATGGCAAACAGTTCGCTCGCTATCGCCATCCGATGAACGGGCACATGTACGAACGCATCGAACTGGGCACGGTGAAGGTAACCGATCTCGATGGCAACGACAGTCTGTTCGACCATCATGGTGCGTGGTTGAGCGGTGTCATCACGCAGGCCGATCCTCACCTGTGCATGTGGATTGGTGGCCCCACCCCGCACCAGGTACTGGACCTTCCAATCACCATTCCCGACCCACCTGCGGGCGTGGAAACAAACGGCGAGATCCGCGCCTGGCTCGCCGCTCAGCAGCGGGCCATGGCCACCCAACGGTATGGCGACGACATTCACCCGGAGAACTACAGCGACGCCGAAATGATCGACTCGATCTACTACTCGGTGTTTCCAAACCTGTCGCCATGGGGCGTGTTCAACGCGCTGTTCTATCGATTCCGCCCACACGGCAGCAACCCCAACGAGTGCATCTTTGAAGTGATGATGTTCGTGCCGTGCAGCGATCAGGACAATCGCCCGCAACCGGCACGGGTGACGTCACTAGGCCCTGACGATGACTGGACCATGGCCCCCGAGCTCGGAGCAACGGCGAAGATCTTCCAGCAGGACTCCATCAACCTGCCGCTGGTGCAACGAGGGCTGGCTGCGCAGGAACAGCAGGAAGTGGTGTTCGCCAACTACAACGAGTCGAAGATTCGACACTTCTGGGAACACATGTATCGCTGGCTGGAAATCGGCCAGACGAATGTCTCCGTGACTCCGCGGTCACCGAAGTAGCTGGCTCAGCTGGCCCCAACCAGTACACCTGAGGGCGCCCGGGTGGTGGTCAGTCGAGCGGCGGCGGCCTTCGCCCGAATACCGCCGGCAATGCCCTCAGGGTTGAGCACGGCCGTAAGGATCAACAATACGCCACCGATGAACGCCTCCCACTGGCCAAGGCTGCCGGTGATCTGCGCCATGGCGTAGAAGGCAACACCGGCCGATGCTGTGATACCGGAGGTGACGGCGCCGCTGACGCACGTGATACCACCGAGGTAGGCAACGGCCAGTGCGGTGAGCGACGCAATTGTTCCGAAGGACGCATCCGAGACACCGCCGAATCGATAGGCAATCAGGCAACCGCCGATGCCAGCGATGAACGACGATGCGGCGAACACCTGCAGCTTGACCCGCGACACGCTGATGCCAACTGCGCTGGCGGCGCGCTCGTTCGACCTCGCGGCGAGCATTCGCCGACCCGACGCGCTCCTGCGGATATTGGCGACGCCAAGCGCCAGCAGCACCGCGACCACAACCAGCAGCACACCAAAGATCGGTCGCGACGCTTGATCGCCGAGGATGAGGCCAAGGTCCCAACTACCCAGCTGTGGATTGGGCACCTTCGCGCCGCCCGTCGACGCATCGCCGACGTATTGCGGGTTTTTGAAAACGAACTCGTTGATGGCAACCCCGCCGGCAAGCGTAATGATCGCCAAGTTGGTGCCGCGCACTCGGAGCGCGGGCAGCCCAACAAGGACACCGAAAACCATCGCAACGAAGGCCGCCAGCAGTGGCGCAATCGGAAAGGGGATACCCCATTGCATCGCGATCTTCGACAGTGCGAAACCGCCGACCCCCGCAAACGCCATCTGCGCCAGCGAGGTCTGGCCGCCAAAGCCAGTCAGAATCACCAACGACAGGGCAAGCACCACTGCAATGGTCGTGGTCATGATGGCGCCGCGCCACAGCGGGCCGAGCACAAACAAGCCGACAATGGCCAGCGTGACCGGCAGCAACACACCCACCAGCGTCACCTTGGCCGGCGGCACGGTGGGCAACCTCCACGTATCGACAGAGCCTCGGTCGGGTAGTCGCTCACCAAGCACCACCATGGCAATGATGATCACAAGGAAGGGAAGCCCTTCGCGGGCGCCGTACTTGGGGAACCAACTGAGGTCGTTTTGCATCGGCGTGAACGTTGATTGCACCATGCCGATTGCCATACCGGTGATGACCGTCGGCCAGACGTTTCGGAACCTGCCGATGAGCGCTGCGCCAAGGGCCGGAATGAGGAAACCGAACGTGAAGATGCCAGATGACAGCTGGATCATCGGCGACGCCAAGATGACGACCAAGGCACCGATCAGCGAACTCAACACAAAGCTGGCGCCGGCAAGGAATGTCGGCGAGTACCCCAGCAGCACCGCACCCTTCTCATTCTCCGCCGCCGCTCTGGTGACCAACCCCACCCGCGTGTAGCGCGACGCCGCCCACACGCCGGCGCCGATCAAGATCACGATCAGCGCGAGCCACAGCCCATCGCGAGGAATTGTCAGCCCTTCGGAGATCGTCACCGGTTCGCGCGGCAGAATCGGGCCTACCCTCAGACCGGAGTCGTCGGCAAACCGACGCTCGATCAGCGCGATGAAGACGATGACAAGGCCGACGCTGGCCACGACCTTGGCGAGTGCGGGCGCCCGAAAGAGCGGTCGGAACACCAGCAGGTACACAAGCGCTCCCATGAGCATTGCGGTGAGGAGTGCCAGCAGCAACGCCCACCGAAACCCGACATCACCCCCGGCAAAGTGGTAGCGGGCCGGCAGGCCGGGGAACGGAAACGGATAGGCCCCCTGGCGCAGATCGGCATACACGTACGCAGACCATGTTGCCATCGCGCCGAACGCGAAGTTGACAACCCCCGAACCCTGGTGCGCAATCAGCAACCCCAGACCGAAGGCGGCGATGATCGCACCCGCCGCCGACCCCAGAAGTAGGAAGAAGAGATAATCGGTCACTTGAGGTCCCCTTGCTCAGCCAATTGTCGTTGCGTGGCCAGTTGTCGTTGCTCAGCGCGGTACATCGGTCCATGGCCCGGTATCAGCTCGCGGTTCGCGAGGAAGTCCCAGCACCCGTTCGCCGATGATGTTGCGTTGCACCTCATCGGAGCCACCCGCAATGCGGTAGCCGGGCGCCCCCAGGACATGTTCATTCCAGGCAAAGGTACCCCACTCGCCGGAGTCGGCGATCAGGTGCGCACCGAGGACGTCGCTGACGACGTCGCTCACCAGATTCATGCCCTCGGTCCACAGCAGCTTGCCCAGCGAGCCTTCCGGCCCGGGCATACCCGAGCGGGCAAGATCGGCGGCTCGACGATTGGTCAGCGACTCGATGCGGCCGTGGATGTAGACCTTGATCAGCTTGTCGCGCATCACCGGGTCGCTGCTGACCCCCATCTGCCGCGCCGTCGCCAACAACTGTTTCCACGATCCGCCCGACGCCGACCCCTCAGCGCCGGACTCCGAGTGGTCGCGCTCGAAACTCAACGTTGTCGTGGCCACCTTCCAACCGTCGCCAACCTCGCCCAGGCGTAGATCATCAGGAATGCGAACGTCGGTGAAGAAGACCTCACAGAACGAGGAGCCACCACTCATCTGCTTGATCGGGCGCACCTCCACGCCGGGCGCATCCAGCGGCAGCATGAAGGCAGTGAGCCCCTTGTGCTTGACGACGCTGGGGTCTGTGCGGGCAATCAGCTCACCCCACTGGCTGAACTGGGCGCCGGAGCTCCATACCTTCTGCCCGTTGATGACCCATTCGTCACCGTCGCGCACTGCGCGACACGACAGCCCGGCAAGGTCCGAGCCGGCGCCGGGCTCGCTGAACAACTGGCAGCAAAGGATCTCGGCGCTGCGCAGCGGTGCGATGAATCGTTGCTGTAACTCGGTCGAGCCGAGTGCCTGGATCGTGGGGGCGACGAGGCCGACGGTGACACTGACCAACTCGTGACGGCCGGGCGAGCCGAACTCTCGCTCGACGCGGCCGAGCGCTCGTGCGTGAGCACGGCTGAGTCCGAGACCGCCGAACTCCGGCAACCCGTCGACGGCGTGGTATCCGCGTGTGGCCTTGCGCTGGATCCATTCGGCGATCTTCAGGATGTGGGCCTGTTCCTCGTCGAACGACATATCGGCGAATACGGAGACGCTGAACTCGGCCTCAGTGGCGGCATCGGCACGAGGAACGGCGTTCTCCTGATACCACTCGCGGGCGTCGGCGACAAAGTCCTCGACGGAGATATTGGGGTCGACGAGAGAGGAGCGTTCGACAGTTGAGGACATGTCAGGCCTTTCGTTGCGGGGCGTCGAGAAGCGGGGTGGCGAGCGCGGGAATCTGGCCGGCGAGCCAGGCATCGCGAAGTGTGCGTTTGTTGATCTTGCCCATGGTGCTGCGCAGCAGATCGGCAACGACGTGGTACTCGCGGGGGCACTTGTAGTGGCTGAGCCGTTCGCGCAACCATGCAGACAGCTCGCCGGGGTCGGGTGGGGTCGATTCGTTGGTGGGAATGACGAGAGCGATCAACATCTCCCCCATCTCGTGATGCGGAACGCCGATACACGCAACATCGGCCACTTGCGGGTGGTCGATCAGCAATTGCTCGGCCTCAGCCGGGTAGATGTTGACACCGCCGGCCACGACCATGTCGCTGAAGCGGTCGGTGATGTACACGTAGCCGTCGGCGTCGATGTAACCGACCTCTCCGAGCGTGAACAGGCCGGGCTCGGGGTTCGAGGCGGCAGTCTTTTCGGCGTCGTTTGGATAGACGATGCCGCGCCCGGTGGAGTCACGGAAAAACAAGCGTCCTTCGGTGCCGGCAGGGAGCTCGCACATGTCCTCGTCGAAGATCACCGCACTGAACTGGCCGATCGAACGACCTACTGAACCCTTGTGCTCCAGCCACTCCTGGCTGGTGATCGAGCAGACGGTGCCGACCTCGGTGGCCCCATACGCATCGTTGAAGACAGGGCCGAACCATTCGATCATTGCGGCCTTGACGTCGATTGGGCACTTGGCGCCGGTGTGCGCCATCAGCTGCATCGAACTCACGTCGTACTTGGCTTTCACCTCATCGGAAAGGGCCAGCAGACGCACGAAATGCGTCGGCACCATGACTGTGGTCTCCGTCTTGTACCTATCGATCGCCTTCAATGCCGCCTCGGCATCGAACCGCGTCAGGATCACCGACGGAACGCCAGCGCACAGCAGCCTCATGCCCGACAGCGGGCCGGTGTGATACATCGGGCCCACGACGAGGTGCGTGCCGAAGCCCGAGAAGGTGCCCTTGGCGAGACGTTGCAGGTGTTCGTCCATGTCGACACCGCCGGCGAACATCGTGGGCGGAAGCTCTGTGCCCTTCGGGCGGCCGGTGGTACCGGAGGTGTACAACAGGTTTGGCCGTGGCACCACGGTGCTGGGCGGGTCGTTGGGCGCTCCGCTGGCGAGCCACAGGTTCCAGTCGATGATGCCGTCGATGTCGGCGCAGCCCCATCCAATGATGGTGGGGACCCGTGCTTCGCGAGCGGCGGCAAGTCCTCGTTCGGCGGTCTCGGGCCCCACGAACAGGACTTTGCTCTCCGAGTCCTCCAGGATGTACGCAGCTTCAGAGGCGGTGAGGTGAAAGTTCACCGGCACCGACGACGCACCGGCGAGCAACCCGCCGAGATGTGCCAAGGCCGTCTCCGCGGCGTTCTCGGCAAAGACAGCAATTCGACGCGACTCGCCCAACTCGCCAGCCTCACCGGCGGCAAGCAGTTGGTTTGCGCAACGGTTGAGCGCGTCGCCGACCTCCGCCCACGTCAGCTCGCGACCTGCATCGACAAGGGCAAAGCCGGTGGGATCGAGCGCGGCACGTTCGGTGGCAAAGCGAGGCATCAGGGCCCAATCGGTCGTTGGTGAGCAGGGCGGTCGAACGATGCTTGCCGGAACCTGCCGGCATCGATTCCCATCGTTTCGGGCAGGTGCTCGGAGAAGTCGCTGTGGTGTACGCACACCCGATGCTGTATCCGCCATTCGCCGTCGCGGCACTCGTACGCATCGAGATAGCGGCCGTACCAGGTAGCCAGCCGACGGTCGGCTTCGGTGAAGAGATAGCTGACGTTGTAGACCTCGCCGCGGGCGTGCTGGCCGTCGACGTCGACCTCCACACGATGATTGAAGATGGTGTGCATTGTCCACGTAAAGCGGTCGTGGGAGCCCACCACGCGATCGCAAAATTCCCAGGCGTTGCCGACGAAGACCCCATGGTCGTCGGTGGCGTCCGGCCAGTACGCAGACTTCATCACCTCGCCGTCGAGTCGATCGATGCCGTACGAATAACGCCTCGCCACTTCCCGGCATGCTTCGGTAGCCAGCAGTTGTTCAATCGTGATGCTCATGCGTGTGCTCCGCCATCGACGACGAGAATGTGACCAGTGATGAAGGCCGCCAGGTCGGACACGAGGAAAAGTGCTGCTCGCGCAACGTGATCCGCGACGCCGGCGATGCCCAACGGATTAGCCGCAATACGTCGTTCGACGTCTACGCCGCCGGCCTTCAACGGCGCCAATTGATCCTGCACGCCGGGCGTGTCGATGATGCCCGGCGCGATGGCGTTGACACGAATTCCCTTCGGGCCAAGCTCGTTGGCGAACGCCCGGGTGAGGGCAATCACGGCAGCCTTCGACGCGCTGTAGGCCGAGATGTTGGCACCACCGCCGAGACCAGCGATGGAGGCGAGGTTGACGATGGACCCACCGACGGTCATCCGCCTGGCAGCCTCGCGGGCCACGCTGAAGTGCGCGCGCACATTGACATCGAGCATGCGATGGACGAACTCATCGGTTGCCTGCAGCATTGGGCCAGTGGTTGGGAAGATGCCGGCGTTGTTGACGAGTATCTGCAGCGTGCCCGAGTTGCCGCATGCGACATCCATCGCCGCAGCAAG
>JAYVVY010000110.1:0-14940 GCA_043786575.1 Ilumatobacteraceae bacterium | reverse complement strand
GTCGAGGACAGACCATCTGGATTGGCGACATGCACGCCGACGAGATCCCCCCGCAGGCGGCCCGCGATTCGTGCGGCACGACGGATGAGCTGCTGGCCGCCGGGCGCGCCGGTGAGCGCAACCACGACCCTCTCGCGCGTCTCCCAGGTGGTGGTGATGCCGTGGTCGGTGAGGTAGTCCTGCAAACTGTCCTCAACTCGATCCGCAACCCACAGCAAGGCCAGCTCGCGAAGTGCTGCGAGGTTGCCAGGTCGAAAGTAGTTGGCGAGGGCAGCGTCTACTTTTTGTGCGGGGTAGACGTTTCCATGCGCCATCCTTCGCCGCAGCGCCTCGGGCGACATGTCCACAAGCTCGATCTGGTCGGCCGAACGAACAAACGCATCGGGCACGGTCTCGCGTTGGGCGACACCGGTGATGCGTAGCACCACATCGTTCAGCGATTCGAGATGCTGAATGTTCACCGTCGAGATGACGTCGATTCCCGCGGCCAGCAGCTCCTCCACGTCCTGCCAACGCTTTGCGTTACGCATGCCGGGTGTGTTGGTGTGCGCCAGTTCATCGACCAGTGCCATAGCGGGACGCCGAGCCAGCAGCGCATCGATGTCCATCTCCGCAAACGTGGAGTCCCTATGCGCAACCCGGATCCTCGGCACCACTTCAATGTCGCGCAGCTGTTGGGTGGTTTGTGCCCGACCGTGGGTTTCGACATAGCCGATGACGACGTCGCCACCTCGTTCTGCCCGGCGGCACCCTTCGTTGAGCATCGCGTAGGTCTTGCCGACGCCGGGCGACGCGCCGAGATAGATACGGAGAGTGCCACGTGCCATAGGGACAGTCTGCCGCGCTAGTGGTGCTCGCCGGGTGCCTCCGGCATTGGGGGCGTGGAGATGATGGAATACTCGGGGTTGAGGACGGCCATGATGCCATGGTGACGCCCAGCGACTCCGGTGACGGACATGACCGTGCCAGTGCGCACGCCGCCGAGGGAGCGGCGACCAAAAAAGACGACGGTAATGCTGCCGGTCTCGTCGGCGAGCGTCAGCTCGAGGCTTGGGGTGCCGCTCCACGGCTGCACTCGAACAGAGCGGACACGGCCAGCGACCGTGGAACTTGAGCGGCCAACCATGTCAGAAATTCGGGTTCGGTCAACCGGCAGCGCGGCGGCGTCCACGTGTTGCGATGGAGCTCCAACCTTCGCCCGGGTGACGGTCTCGCCATCGCTGTTCGCAGGGCGATCGACAACACCGACTTCTGGTGGGCCGCCAACGACATACGGCACAAACGTGACGTTGCAATTCGGGACCGTGGCCAGCGCCGCAGCGATGGGCGACGACGAGTGGTCGTGCAGCATTCGGTGCCATCGCTTGGTGTGCTCCCGGCGAGGAATGAGCACGCTGACTGCTGTGCTCGTGGGTGCAGTGAGGTCATGTACGAGTTCAAGCGCCGCACGCGGGACTCGCCGGTCCGGGCACTCGATGATGTCCAGAGGGAACTTCGACAGACCAAGTTTTTGCCAGCTGTCGATCAGTTGGTCGGTCTTCCAAGGATCGAGGTCGAAGTGCACCGCGCGTAGATCGTCGCCGCCGAGAGTGCGTGCGTACTGGACCGCCCGGGCCGCGGCCACGTCCAGTTCATCGACCAGCACGACCACGACGTGACGATTCTTGGCGGGAGCCTGTGCCGCCGCCTGCGAGTCGGTCGTCAGCTCATGAGTCTCGGCTTCGTACGCCTTATTGAGACGCACAAGGCCGATCACCATGATCGGGACCATGAGGATGATCACCCAGGCGCCTTCGGTGAACTTGACGGCGGCAACGATTGCCAGAACGAGCAACGACAGCATTGCTCCGATGCCGTTGATCCAGGCTCCGGTTCGCCAGCCGTTCTCCTTCAATCGGAAGTGGTGACGCGTCATCCCGGCCTGTGACAGCGTGAAGCTGGTGAATACGCCGATTGCGTAGAGCGGGATCAGGCGACTGACTTCTCCGCCCGTCGCCAACAGGGTAACGATGGCCGCGACCGACAAAAAGATGATGCCATTGGAGAAGACCAGGCGGTGGCCACGGACCATGAACTGGCGGGGCATGAAGTTGTCGCCGGCATGGAAGCTGGCCAGCCGGGGGAAGTCGGCGAAGCTGGTGTTGGCGGCCAAGACCAAGATCAGCATGGTTCCCGCCTGCAACATGTAGAAGCCCACGGCCCCTGCGGTTCCCGACCCGTACACGAACTTGCCAACCTGTGAGATCACCGTTGGGGTGCCTCCGTCGTACGGCATCGCATGCGTCTTGGCCGCCAGCACCGATAGCCCGAGGAACATCCCGCCGAGCAGCGCACCCATGACGACCAACGTGCTGCGGGCGTTCTTCCATGCGGGTGGGCGGAACGCCGGCACGCCGTTGGAGATGGCTTCGACACCGGTCACTGCTGCGCCACCGGACCCGAAGGCCTTCAGTACGAGAAACGCGGAAGCGCCGAGCAGAAGGCCGGACCCACCGTGGGTGCCTACCAACTCCATGCCCTTCAGATCTGTCCTGCCGGTCGGGAGGCCTGTGGTAGCGAAGCGGAAGAACCCGACGCTCAGCAGCACCGCCATGTTGGCAATGAAGAAGTACGTGGGCACCGCGAACAGGCGGCCCGATTCCTTTGTCCCGCGCAGGTTGCCGTACGCGATGAGTACAACGAAGAAAATCGCGAGCCAGTGTTTCACGGGCGCGACAGCCGGAATTGCGGAGGCAAGCGCATCGCTGCCTGCTGCAACCGAGACAGCAACCGTGAGCACGTAGTCAGTGAGCAACGCAACACCAGCAACCTGTGCTGGCAGCAGACCGAAGTTGTCGCGGGTCACGATGTAGGCGCCGCCCGCCGACGGGTACGCCTTGATTGTCTGGCGATAGGAAAGGATCAGAAAGCCGAGAACCACCAGCAGCGCGATAGTGATCGGCGTGACGAGGGTGAAGGCTGCCAAGCCGATGACCGGCACGAGTACCCGCAGGATTTCTTCCGTTGCGTACGCCGACGATGACAGGTTGTCGCTAGCAAAGACTGCGAGCGCTGTCGGCTTGCCAAGCGTCTCGTGTTCGAGTCGTTCGCTGTGCAGTGGCGGCCCGAGCAGCTTGGTCTTGAGGCGGTAGGAGAACGGTTCGCTCAGTCCCGGGTTCGCCTGCACGGTTAGCGGCTGTGGCGCCAAGCTCCTCGTCGTCGTTGGTTCGGCCTTTGGTCGTGCGTCTGTGATCACCAGACCAGTTAATTGTTCGCTTCGACAAGGGGATGCCACGCCAGCGCTAAGAAACAGTGCCTGGGCGTTAAGGACGCGTCAAGAACACCGTTCGGTCGTGTTGTGTGCTGCTCACCGGCCGCGGACGGCCAGTGCCCGTCGATGCTCTGACGGTCTCCGGTCCCGGGCTGGACCCGCACATCTCCGTTGCCAACGCTCGTCTGTAGACTGCACGGGTCGCGGGTGCTCGAGGGCTGGACGTAGACGTTCTTCCGAAGCTGATTGCCGAGCACGCCGATGGCCGTTTGTTGGGGGTGCTGGGCGAGCGCGGCGTCAACGTGGTCATGCTCAATTTGGCTCTTGATGAGCTGACTGCCTGAGAGAAAGGACGCAGGCAGGCGATACGGCTACCGTCGGGATATGACCTCCATTGACCTCATAGCTGTCGAACGAACCGCCGACGCATTGTTCGCCGCTGACGCGCCTCACGGGCTGTCGTTGGCGTTGGTGGTGATGCAGGGCGGCCAGGTGGTGTTCGAGCGGTACGGCCAGCAACCCGACACGCTGTTCGGCCCGGGAGGCCCGGTCACCGCAGACACGACTCTCGTCTCATGGAGCATGGCGAAAAGCTTCACGCATGCGGCCGTCGGCATTCTGGTGGGTGATGGCCTCCTACAGCTCAACGGCCCGGCGCCGGTGCCCGAGTGGAAAGGCACGGCCAAGGAGGCCATCACGTTGCAGCAACTGCTCAACATGCGTTCCGGGTTGGAGTTTGTGGAGGACTACGTCGACGACTCGGTGAGCCATTGCCTGGAGATGCTGTACGGCGCCGGCAAGGACGACATGGCCGCCTATGCGGCCAGCCAGCAGCTGCTGCACGAGCCTGGCTCGTTCTGGAACTACTCCAGCGGCACCACCAACATCATCAGTCGCGTCGTCGGCGATGTTGTGTGTGACGGCACGGGAGACCGTCGCGAGTCGATGGAGACTTTTCTACACGGCCGATTGTTTGGACCCACGGGCATGCACTCCGCAACTCCGAAGTTCGATCCGGCCGGAACATTTGTGGGGTCCAGCTACGTGTACGCCACTGCCATTGATTTTGCCCGCTTCGGCGAGCTGTACCGCAACGATGGCGTCGCTGCGGACGGCACGCGTGTGCTGCCCGCCGGCTGGGCCGCGCATGCCAGCAAGTTTACCGCTCACGACGCGGACACCGGCTTCGACTACGGGGCGCAGTGGTGGTTGTGGCCAGACCTGGCCGGCAGCTTTGCCTGCCATGGCTACGAGGGGCAATACACCGTAGTGCTGCCCGATCGCGGGCTGGTGGTGGTTCACCTGGGTAAGTGCCCGGCGGCCCAGCGATCGATGGTCAACGATCACCTTCGCGACATCTTCAGCGCCGCCCAGTAGGCGCAGGAGACGCCCGTCGACGGTTCGAATCGGCTAGCAATGGGGGGTGGCGATGGACTCTATGGGCCCCCTCACCGGCGAGCTGCCCCGTGTCTCGTTGGACGACACGGGTGGCCCGCCGCGCCCGCGCCGTTTTCGGCCACTGCGTCTCAGCCTGAAGGTGCTCGCGTTTGCGATCACGATCTACATCGTCCTCACGCTGCTGCCCGACTTCCGCAAGGCGGTCGATGAGCTCAGCTCGGTGAGTCCGCTCCTGTTGTCCATCGGGCTCCTACTGCAGATGCTTGCACTGATCTGCTATTCACTGCTGACCTTTGCGGCGCTCGGAACCGCCGGTCGACAAATCTCTCGTCTCCGGCTGATTCGCATTCAGATGAGTACGAAGGCGCTCTCCAACATTGTTCCCGGAGGTAGTGCCGCAGGGCCGGCGTTGGGCTATCGCCTGATGACGTTGTCCGGAGTTGATGGCCCAAGCGCTGGCTTCGCGTTGGCCACCGCCGGCCTGGTGTCGGCGGTCGTCCTCAACCTCCTGCTCTGGTTCGGCCTGATCGTGTCGATCCCAATTCGTGGTGTGAACAAGGGGTACGGCCTCGCCGCCGTTGCCGGCATCATCCTCATGCTGATCGCAGGCCTTCTGGTACTTGGTTTGATGGACGGTCAGGGTCGCGCGGAGAAAGCGCTGCGCTGGATCGCGAAGAAGCTGCACTTCAACGAGGATCGTGCGGGCGCCGCCGTCCGCCAGGTAGCCGGTCGTCTGGAGGACCTCGCAACAGATCGTCAGCTGCTGCTGCGAGTCGCCGCCTGGGCACTGGCCAACTGGTTGTTCGATGCGGCATCGCTCTGGGTGTTCCTGCGCGCATTCGGCGTCTCGATGGACCCGGACGCGTTGATCATTTCGTTCGGCCTCGTCAACGTCTTGCAGGTGATTCCCATTACCCCGGGCGGGTTGGGCATCGTGGAAGGTGCGTACACCATCCAGTTGGCCGCCTTCGGTGTGCCCAAGACGGTGGCGACACTTGGTGTTGCCAGCTACCGAATCGGCCAATACTGGTTGCCCACGATTGTGGGTGGCGTGCTGTACGCGTCGCTTCGTTTCGGCCCGTTTCGAATTGAGCGTCGCGACAAGTTGGTGCGGCTGCGTGAACTGGCGAAGGAAACTGACACCAACCGCGAGAGCGCACTGGACTTTGCCGCGCGCTTCGGACGGCAACGAGGCGTGCTCAATGAGGGTGCACCCAGTCGGCCGCCGGTTCGATACCCGGCTGAAGGTGATGGCAAGGACGACCACTGACTATCGTTCGTACTCGTGACCACCTATGAACGCCCCTTCGGTCGGTACCTCGAGGACTTTGTTGTCGGCGACGTGTACCGGCACTGGCCCGGCAAGACCATCACCGAGTACGACGATCACCTGTTTTGCATGATCACGATGAACCATCATCCGTTGCACACCAACGATTGGTTTGCGGCGCACAGTGTGCAGGGCCGAAATGTGGTGGTGGGCAATCTCGTCTATTCGCTGGTGCTCGGGATGAGCGTTCCTGATGTCAGCGGCGCAGCGATTGCGAACTTGGAAGTGGAGACCCTGCAGCACAAGTTCCCCACGTTTCACGGCGACACCATCCACGCCGAGACGCGCGTGCTGGACGTGCAACCGTCGAAGTCGAAGCCTGACCGCGGCATCGTGACTGTCGAGTCCAAAGGCTTCAACCAGGACGGCAAAGAAGTCTGCTACTTCCGTCGCCGCGTGATGGTATGGAAGACCGAGTTCGCCCCCGGCCGCCCGCGACCGTACGACGCTTCCACCGCCTGGGAGTGACACAAGCTTCGGGCGAGGTGCTGGGGTGGGGGTTACCTCGATTGCGCGACCTGCCGTGGCGGCGAACCCGCGACCCGTGGGCCATTCTGGTCAGCGAGGTGATGTTGCAACAGACGCAAGTGCCGCGTGTGATTCCGAAGTGGCTGGTGTTCATGGATGCCTATCCGACGCCGGCAGATTGTGCGGGGGCCGCCCTGGGCGATGTGCTGCGCCTGTGGCAGGGCTTGGGTTACCCGCGGCGGGCTCGCAATCTGCAGTTGGCCGCGATTGAGGTGACGCGACTTGGCGCGTTCCCGACCACGCTGGACGGGTTGCTGGCCCTGCCAGGTGTCGGCCAATACACCGCGCGTGCTCTGATGGCGTTCGCTTTTGAGCTCGACGTAGCCGTGGTCGACACCAACATTGCGCGGGTGTTCGCTCGCGTGGGCGGCCGTTTGCTCACTGCCAAACAGGTGCAAGCGGCCGCGGACCAGGCGCAGCCGACGGGCATGAGCTGGGAGTGGAATCAGTGCCTGATGGACCTGGGTGCGGTGCTCTGTCGCCCCACTCCGAACTGCACGGATTGCCCACTGATCTCGCTGTGTGCGTGGCACGGCGTGGGACCCGACCCGGCAATCGGTTCGGCTGGTGTCAGCAGGCCCCAGTCTCGGTTCGAGGGAAGCGAGCGTCAGGCGCGCGGGCGGCTGCTGAAAGCGCTCACGTTGGGCCCGGTCTCGGCCGGGGCGGCCGGTGCGGTGATGTTGCACCCGGCCGCCGACCGTCTCCTGAAAGCACTGTGCGACGAAGGGCTCGTGTGTCACGACGGGGAGTCGGTGCGGCTTCCCTAGGTGCCGACTGCTGCTTTACGCACTGATCGCAGACACAATTTGCTCGAACGTGTCGATGGCGTACCGGCGCATCTCTTCGTCGGTGCGGTCCTGGATCGGGTGGGGAGTGAAAACCCGCGCGACATCTGGAAAGCCAAGCGCCGTTGACTGAGCAGTTGCCGCGTCCACGAACTCGGCAGATGCCACGAAGACGCCCGGGATGCCGCGACGTTCCAGATCAACAATGTCGTGCACACTGCACGACGTGCAACTGCCTCAATCGGCCAGCGCCTCGATGACCAGCGTGCACTGGGTAGCGATCTCTTGGCGAAGGTCGACCGGTGCCGGCTTCGTAAATGTCGGCTTCTTGAAGCGCAGCACTTTCGCGCCTGCCTCGGTGAGCAGCTGTTCGAGGTGATCAAGAAAGACGTCGCCGCGCGGCTTGGAGATATCGAGCAGGCCGACCACCTGCCCGCGCAGCTGGGCGGGGCGGGGGAGTAGCTCGCGATGCGGCACCGACCGCTCGCTACTGGGGTCCAACAGCATTCGTGTCATACGGCCAACTCTCTCACGAAACGGCAGGTCACGGAACGACTCGATGTGTCACCGGCTGCGAGCCCATCTCGCCGTTGGCCCAGCCGCCGATCATCGCCGAGAACAAACCCGCACCACCGCCCGCGTGTACCAGCAAAATGCCGTCTGGGCGGAACTTGGGCAGCGTTGCGTCGCGTAGGTGCAGGGGTATGCCATCGGCGATGCCGCCCGCGCCAAACACCAGCTCGCTGCCGGGCAACTGCAAGCGACTGTGCACTTCGGCGAGCAATGTGTAGCGGTCCCATCCGGCTTCGGCCAGCACACGTGCGTGCTCCGGACCAATCACGAGAATTGCGTCGAATGCCAAGATCAGTTTCGGGTTGTGCAGCGTGCGCAGGCATGCGGCAAACACGGTTGCTAGCTCAGGTGCGGTGCGCGCCTTTTGGTCCACGATGCAGCGCGGGCCCTCGCCGGCGAAGACGGTGACGGTGTTGTCCGTGGGCTCGAAACCGCGGCTGACGGCCAGCGAACTGAACGGCGAGTCGTGCTCTCGTTCGGCGAAGCAGAAGCTCAGTTTGCCGGGGTTGCCGTGGGTGGCCCGGTCGACCTCACCCGGGCGCCCGCCACCAACGTTGCGCACGATCAACTGCACCGCGCGTCCGATGGTGAGGTTGGCGCGGCTGCCCTGACCCAGCGCGTTGCCCTCACTGTTCATCCCGATCGCGCGAGTTCCCGGCCCGTTACAGACAATGACCGGGCCGACCGGCATGGTGGTGGCCAATACACCGTGGATGTTGAACGCATCGGTGCATACGGCTTCGAGCGCGGCGATGACCCACGGCAGGTACTCGGGCTTGCAACCCGCCATCACAGCGTTGATCGCAACCTTCTCGATGGTGACCTCGACAAGGTCCGGGGGCACGATTGCAACGACGTCGCGAGCGTCTCGCGTTGTGCCCTGCAGCATGCGCAGCACCCGCTCTTCCGTCGGCGGCACGACAGGCAAGCCATCGGTGAAGCCGCGTTCGAACATCAGCTCCATCTCGTCGTCAAGGTCGGCAAGCTCCAGCCGTCGCGACTTCAGGACGTGGCCCCCGAAGGCTGCGCGCAGCGCGTCAACGCGGTCAGGGTCGACGCTGATGGACCCGCAGCCGGGGCGAAATGGCGGCAGATCGTCACCGAGATCATTGATGCCAGTGATGCGCTGCCATTCACTGCTGACCCACCCAACAGTACGGTCAACTTCGATGCCGTCGACCACCTTGATGAGCGTCGGCACAGTCTCGATGTCGTAGTGCCAACTGACCGACAGGTCTGCGTCGTGCCGCGCCTCGACGCCTTCCGGAAAGGTGGGGTCGTCCTGCGTGTAGACGGTGGCGGCGAACTGGCCGAGTAGGGGCACCACCATCACGCAGGTGGCGCACTCGCGCTTGACGATTACCACCAGCCCGTCGGGCAGGGTCGGCGCGCCGGGCTGGGTCACCCGAGGAACCCGATGATGCGTGCGTTGACGATTGCCGGTTGCTCGAGGTGCAGGAAGTGCCCGGCGTCCTCGATGAACTCCACGGTCACGTTGGCGGGCGTCATGGCGGCGGCCGCCTCTGCTACTTCGGCGCCGATGCAACCATCATTGCGGCCGTGGAGATACAGGTGCGGTTGCGGCGGATAGCCCTGACCCGCTGCCTGTACTGCGTCGAGCGCAGGGTCCTTGTACCCATCGCCGAGAGCGGCGCGGTAGATGCCCAGCGCTGCGGTGAGGTTGGCGGGGTCGCGGAGGCTGGCTTTCGTGTTGACGAGGTCTTCCGTTGCGTTGTACCCCGGTGACCACTGCGACCACAGCATGTCGATGAACGCGAGATCGTTGGCGGCGACCACGAAGTTCGACATCGCGTGTTGAAAGAAGAACATGTACCAGCTGCGCTGGACCTGTGCGAGATTGCTGTGGAATGACATTCCCACCGCGGGCCCGGGAGGAGCCGCCATGGTCACTACCTTCGCCCAGCGTTCGGGCGCGAAGACGGCGGCGCCGTGAGTGCCGCTGGCGCCCCAGTCGTGCCCGATGATGACGGCGTTCGCGTCACCCTCGAGTGCCTCGTGTAGTGCGATTGCGTCCATTGCGAGAGCGCCCGATTGAAATCGCCCATCGGGTGGAACCGACGTAGGTGCGTACCCGCGTTGGAACGCAGCGACCGCCCGGTACCCAGCATCCGCAAGTTCGGGCAGCAGGTAGCGCCAGCCGTGCGCGCTGTCGGGGAAGCCGTGCAGGCAGAGCGCGAGCGGCGCGCTGGGGTTGCCGGCAGTGAGATAGCAGAATTCGACGCCATTCGCTGATACGGACCCCTGGAAAATTCCTGCCATATCCGCAAGTTAGTCGTGGTGCGACAAGCGTCACGTACCCGGCGGGTTTAGCCTGTGCCGACCACGGGCGTAGCGTGGGGGGACGAAGGGGGTGTATCGAGATGCAGGTGACGTTCTTTGGCGTTCGCGGTTCCACACCGTGCAACGGCGATGACATTGCAAGGTACGGCGGCAACACATCGTGCGTGGCCGTACGCGTGCCGGGTGAGCCTCCGCTCTTCTTCGACCTGGGTACGGGTGCGCGCTACTTCGGCACGACGCTGCCGCAGGACGGCACCTTCCGTGGCACCTGCCTGCTCAGTCACCTTCACTGGGACCACACGCAGGGTCTCCCATTCTTTACGCCGCTGCTGCACGAAGGCTCCGAGCTCGATGTGTATGCGCCTGCGCAGGAGGACGGTCGAACGGTCACCGAAGTGATCGGTACCGTGATCCGCCCACCGTTGTTTCCCGTGACCGTCGATCAGCTGCCTGGCACGGTCCGGTTCCACGACGTCGCGGACGAGGAGTTCTTTGTCGGCGGTTTCAAGGTCATGTCGCGTCGAGTGCCCCATGTAGGGCCGACCTTGGGTTTCAGAGTCGAGTGGGGCGGTCGCAGCGTTGCCTACCTCAGTGATCATCAGCAGCCCTACGACGGGTCGTTCTCGGTCAGCGACGGTGCTCGCGAACTGGTGGAGGGCGTCGACCTGCTGATCCACGATTCGCAATACACCACACCAGAGTTCGCCCAGAAGGCAACGTGGGGTCATTGCAGTATCGAGTACGCAATGTGGTTGGCGCAGTATTGCAAGGTCGGCCGCTTGGCGCTCTTCCACCACGATCCGTCTCGAACCGACGTGGCCCTCGATGAGGTGCAGCGGTGCGCCGTTGCAGCTGGCAGCAAGCTCGGCTTTGACGTGTTCGCGGCCTCCGAAGGCCTCACCGTCGAAGTCGGATAGGCAATGGGTCGATCCGCGTGGGGTGCGGTGGCGGCTGTGCTGGTCGCCGGCGTATTGCTGGTTGCCGGTGTCTCCAAGCTGGCCCAGCCAGCGCAGTGGCGGTCGCAGTCGCAGGGGCTTGGCGCGCCGTTGCCCGTTGCGATGGTGATGCCATACGTGGAGTTGGGCCTGGGAGCGTTGCTGCTGGTGCAGTTCCAACGACACGTCGTGGCGTGGCTGGCGGTTGCTCTGTTTGCGTCGTTCACTGGGCTGCTCGCGCTTCGGCTGGCGCAAGGGCGCCGTCCACCGTGCGCATGTTTTGGTTCCCTGAGTTCGAAGCCGATTGGGCCCGGTCACCTCGTGCGTAACGCGGTATTCATCGGCCTTGCGCTGTTGGCCGCAACGCTCTGATCGTCAGACCAATTCAGTCAGCAGGAACGTCAGGTTGCGGGCTTCGTCGCGCCACGTCTCGTAGCGGCCGCTAGGGCCACCGTGGCCGGCGCCCATCTCGCAGCGCAGCAAGAGGGTGGCATCGTTGGTGCGCACGGCGCGCAGCTTGGCAGTCCACTTGGCAGGCTCGTGATAGCTGACTCGTGGGTCGTTGAGCCCGGCGCTGATGTACAGCGCCGGGTAGTCGGCCGCCACCGTGTGGTCGTATGGCGAGTAGCTCAGCATGTAGCTGGCCATCGGCTCCTCGCGTGGGTCGCCCCACTCCTCCCACTCGGTGATCGTCAGCGGCAGCGACGGGTCCGACATCGTGGTGACTACATCGATGAAGGGCACTTCCGCCACAGCTGCGCGGAAAAGATCCGGACGCATCGTGATGCATGCACCCACCAATAGACCGCCGGCGCTGCCACCTCGCACGGCAACCTTCGCCGGGTGTGCCCAACCAGTCACGATGAGATGCTCGACGCTGGCGATGGTGTCGACAAAGGTGTTGCGCTTGTGCTCCAGCTTGCCCTGGAGATACCACTCGCGGCCCAACTCGCCGCCGCCACGGGGATGGACCAGTGCCCACACCGCACCCCGGTCCAGCAGCGAGAGCCTGGCCACGCTGAACCACGGGGGCATGGACGACTCGTAGCTGCCATAGCCGTAGACACACATCGGGGCGGTGCCGTCGGCCTCGGTGCCGCGGCGATACACGATGTCGACTGGAACCTTGGTGCCGTCTGGTGCCGTCGCCCACAGCCGCTCGCTGACGTACGCGGCAAGGTCGACCGCGGGCACCGGCGTGTGCTTCAACACCGTGCGCTCGCCGGTTCTTACGTGCTCCTCGTACACGGTGACCGGCCGTGTCAGCGACTGCACCACGTACCGCACGGTTTCGGTGCGCCACTCTGGGTTGGCTTCCATCTCCAGGTCGTGCGGTTCGTCGGCGCCGTGCACCGTTCGTTCCGTGCCGTCACGAAAGAGCACCCGAATGCGCGGCTGTGCGTTGGCCCACTCATGCAGGATGAGGTGGTCGGCGAATGCTTCGACGGAGGTGATGCGGCGGCCAGGCTCGTGGGCAACGAGTTCCGTCCATTGCCCCGGTTGGTCGAGAGGAGCCGTCATGACGCGGAAGTCGGTGGCGCCGTCGTTGGTCAGTACCACCCACTGATCACCCCAATGGTCCAGGCCGTACTCGACATCGGCAGCACGCGACCGGACCAATCTTGCGGGCGCAGTTGGGTCAGTGGCCGGAACGAGGTGCACTTCGGAGCTGACCTTGCTGGCCGTCTCGATGACGATCCACTCGCCGCTGCGGCTGAGGTCTACATAGACGTAGAAGCGCTCGTCGGCTTCCTCGAACACCAGCGCGTCGGCAGTTTGTTCGGTGCCGAGTGTGTGGCGCCACACGCGGTAGGGGCGCATCTGCTCATCGGCGGTGACATAGAACAGTGTGCTGCCATCGGCCGCCCATGCTGTGCCACCCCAGGTGGTGCCGGTGAGGTGTTCGGGGCGGTCAGCGCCAGTCGCCAGGTCGCGCAGGTGCATCGTGTACTGCTCGCTGCCATCGGTGTCGCTGCTCCAGGCCAACATGGTGTGCTGCGGGTTGACGTCGAAGGCGTTGACCGAAAAATACTCGTGACCGGCGGCCTCGGCGTTCTCGTCCAGCAGCACGTGTTCGGTGGCGTGTTGCGCGCTGGTGCCGCGACAGTGGATTGCGTAGCTGGCGCCTTCCTCCGTGCGGGTCACGTACCACCAGTCGTCCTTGCGGACAGGTGCAGAAAGGTCCGTCTCCTGCACACGGGCCTTGATCTCGCCGAAGATGGTGTCGATCAGTGCTGTGTGTTGCGCGAACCACGCGTCGGAGAACGCGTTCTCCGCCTCGAGGTAGGGCACGGTGTCGGGGTCGTCGCGGTCACGCAGCCATGCCCACGGGTCGGTGGCCGGCCCCGTTGGTCGTTGCCACACATGCTCCACTTGCTTTGCGATGGGGGCTTGCACGTCGGCCAGGCTAACGGTCGTCAACCGAGTAGGTCGCAGACTCCGAGCACGGCACAGCACGTCGTCAATCGCACCGGTAGCGTCAGATCACATGCGGGTGTGGATCGATCAAGACCTATGCACCGGTGATGGCCTGTGCATCGACCATTGCCCGGACGTGTTCGTGCAGCTGGAGGATGGCATTGCGTACGTCGCGCAAGACGGCTGGCCGTTGAACGATCCGGGTGGCTCCAGCAGCCTGGCGGACGTGGATTACCGGGCCCAACAGAGCGTCATCGATGCTGCGGTCGCCTGCCCTGGCGAATGCATTTTCATCGAGCTGGAACCCCATCGCGAACGCGCCGTCACCGCCCACTAGCTCGGTACTCATCGGTCGGTATCCGTCACGACTGTCTCGCCCTCCTGCGCCGCCGCCCTCCCGCGGCGACCGTGACGGCGCAGCAGCACGATCAGCAGGGCGACGAGCAGGAGGAAGAACAACACGCCACCTCCGGCCCGCAGCGAACGCTGCTTGCCAACCCCCGGCGCAGCGTCGACGGCGTCGATGACCTCCTGTGTCTTCGCTCGGGCGAGGTCGTGATCGCCCTTGGCGAGCGCTGCCTTTGCCTCGTCGAGCAGTGCCGGCAGGTTGGTCCCGAACAGGCCCACCTTGTCGAACAGTCCATCGCTCTCCGCGTCGGCTGCAATCGCCGCCAGCACCCCGTGAGCCGTGTCGATCTGTTGCTGCACCGCTGCAGTGGCATCGTCGAGATTCACGTCCGAGGACTCGTACATCGTCTCGAGGTCCGCCGGGTATGACGATGCCAGCTCCTTGGTCGTCGCATCCAGCTCGTCGCGTAGCGCCAACACCCGCTGTGCATCTTCAATTGCAGTCTGTGCTTCCTTGAACGACCATGCCGACATCTTCGTCCGCACGAGATATGGGGGCGACCAGGTGCCGCCGTCGGCGAGCAGCTGCTGATACGCCGTGCGTGCAGCCGCTCGTTCGTCCAACAGCTTCTCCTGCGTTGCCGTGACGACGTATTGCTTGACCAACTCGTCAGCGCCCGTGGCACCGCCTACTTCGTCAACGAGGTCGAGGAATCGACGCCAGTCGGTGACGTTGTCGAAGGGCTCTGGCGTCGCTTCACCCCGATAGGCGATCGTTCGCTCGGCGACGACGGCGAGGACCTCGCGCATCTTGTCGACGCCGACTTCGTCGACAATCTGCTGCACGACGGAGAACGATGCGTTGTAGCCGTAGCCCTCCACCTCGTCGGCGCCGTCGGTGAAGTTGGGGTCGCCCCAGTCGTTGAGGGTGACCTTGCCCACGTCGGTGTTGCTGATCGCAGTGGGCGTGAGCGCCTGGCCGCCCATTTCGCTGACCGCCATGTTGGAGTACGCCTGGGCGAAGCCCTCGCTCAGCCAGCGGTCACCAAACCAGTTGTCGTTGAACCAGGCGTG
>JAYVVY010000109.1:0-4452 GCA_043786575.1 Ilumatobacteraceae bacterium | reverse complement strand
TGATGTTCCAGTCGGGATGCATCGTCGAAAGAAATCGCATCAGCGCTCCAGGTCGTTCGGGGAACACGAAACGGAACAGACGCTCATCGTGAGCCAGCTCACTGCGGCCGCCGACCATGTGGCGGACATGTTCCTTCGCCAGGTCGTTGTGCGTGAGGTCGATTGTCGCAAAACCGTGCGCCTCGAACTCTGCTGCGATCGAGCCTGACTCGTCGCGATCGGCGGCGGAAATGCCGACGAAGACGTGAGCTTGGTTGCGGTCGGAGATGCGGTAGTTGAACTCGGTGACCGATCGTGCGCCGACCAGTTCGGAGAACCGTCGGAAGCTACCCAACTGTTCCGGAATGGTCACAGCAAAGAGCGCTTCGCGCTCTTCGGAACGCTCGGCGACGAAGCGCAGACGATCGAAGTTCATGTTGGCGCCGCATGTGATTGCGACCAGCGAACGACCCGTCCAGCGGCGAGTCTCCGCGTATTGCTTCAGACCCGCAAGGCCGAGTGCGCCCGCCGGCTCGAGGATGCTGCGGGTGTCCTGAAACACATCCTTGATCGCGGCGCAGACTGCGTCGGTGTCGACCACCACGAAGTCGTCGACGTATTGACTGACGATGCGGAAGGTTTCCTCACCGACCAACTTGACAGCCGTGCCATCGGAGAACAGGCCGACGTCGTCCAGTTGCACACGGTGACCGGCAGCCAACGATTGCACCATCGCGTCTGAGTCGTCAATCTGCACACCGATCACCTTGATGTCCGGCCGGACAGCCTTGACGTAGGCGGCAATTCCCGAGATCAATCCACCGCCGCCGACGGCGACGAAGACAGCGTCGATGCCGCTGGGGTGTTGGCGCAGAATCTCCATCGCGATCGTGCCTTGACCCGCAATCACATCTGGGTCGTCGAACGGGTGCACGAACGCGAACCCGTGCTCACGCTGCAGCCGCACAGCGTGCGTGTACGCGTCGGAGTAGCTGTCGCCGAACAGCACCACGTCGGCGCCGAGTGCGCGTACCGCGTCGACCTTCACCTGCGGAGTCGTGACCGGCATCACCACAGTCGCCGCACATCCGAGCTTGGCGGCACTCATTGCGACGCCCTGTGCGTGGTTGCCGGCCGAGGCACAAATCACACCCTGCGCCCGCTGGTCGGTGGTGAGGTTGACCATCTTGTTGTAGGCGCCACGCAGCTTGAAACTGAAGACCGGCTGGGCATCCTCACGCTTGAGCAGAACCGTGTTGCCGATTCGCTGCGACAGACCAGGAGCGACCTCCAACGGCGTCTCGACGGCGACGTCGTAGACCCGCGCCGTGAGGATCCTTTGCAGGTAGTCGGTGAGCGTCAGGTCGGCATGAGGCTGATCGGAAAGCACATGCCAGCCTAAGCTTCGGTCAGCCGACGTCGCGTGAGTCAGTCTGCGAACACGGCTCGGCTTTGGGCGACGAAGAAGGTGTGGTCGTGGCCTTTGTTCGGGTCGGTTGCGTTGTATTTGCTTGCTTCGGTTCCGTCGGGAACGTGCTCTTCGGAGTAGATCGCTCCGACCGGGCAGACGTCGGGTTGGTAGCACGCCGTACATGACGTGCACTCATCGAGATTGACGTACAAAATACTGTCGCCGAAGATGTCGATCGCATCAGCATTCGGGGAGTGTTCATTCTCCACGACCCCGCTCCCAGCCTGCTGCTCAGACTGAAGCCGGCCAGTGGACGGGTTGTACTCGTAGATGCATTGCACCGGGCACACGTCCACGCACGCACGGTCTTTCACCGTGATACACGCCTCGGTAATGATCGCAACTCCAGCCATTGGGGCTCCTCGAAAGTCATCGGGATGCCAGCCAAGGTCCGGAGCCAACACAGCGCCCGGCAGGTACCGGGCTGCCACGACCCTACACGACACATTGGCTCACGGCCCGGCCCGACGGCCGGTGTCGGCGACCCCATGTGGTACCTTCGAACGAGGTAGTTTTTCTGCCCCGTTTGCGGTCCAGACCTTGCCGTTCACTCAGTGTTGAAAGAGGAACGCATGCCGCATGGACCTTCGTGTACCGCCTGGCCATCGGCTGCATTATGAACGCCGATCAGGCAACGCGGATAGCCGTTGCCTTCGCAAGAGAAACCGTACGGTCCACCACGACCTCGCTGTGCGCTGTCTGCGTCGAATTGCTGTCAGTGACTGGCGCTGGCATCACGATCATGGGCGGCGATCAAGCTGGGCCGATCTGTGTGTCCGACCCGAGCGTCTCCGCGTTGGAGGATTTGCAGTACGGCATCGGGCAGGGGCCGTGCCGCGATGCCTTCCGGTCGGGCATCTCGGTCCACGCTCCACAACTGGACGACATCGCATGGTCACGATGGCCGTCGTTCGTCGATCTCGCTCGCATTTCTGGATTCGGGGCGGTTTTCGCGTACCCGCTGAGCGCCGAAGGGGCCAACGTCGGTGTCCTGACGCTCTACCAACGTCTGGAAGGCAATCTCAGCGAAGCGCAGAACAACGACTCGGTCGCTCTCGCGGAGGTCCTCACCGAGACGGTGCTCAGCTTGCAAGACGAAGCGCCCGCGGGAACGCTCGCAGCTGGTTTGGGCGAGGCCGTTGAGTATCGGGCCGAGATATACCAAGCTTCTGGGATGGTTGCGGTTCAACTCTCCATTTCCGCTACCGACGCCCTGCTTCGCATTCGGGCTCACGCCTTCGCGAACGATCAATCCGTTGCCGAAACGGCGGCGCAAATTGTCAACCGCCGACTGCGCCTCGACAACGACCACCGACCCGAAAGTGAGGCATGAGCCGTGCCCGATGAAGCTCTCGCCAAAGCCAACACCCGACAGGCTTTGACCGCCACCACCTTCGTCGAGATCGTCGAGACGCTGGTGAGCGACTTTGATGTGATCGAAGTGCTCACCGTCCTGACTGCACGATGCGTCGAGTTACTCGGGGCATCTGCGGCTGGAATCCTTCTTGCCGACGACGCTGGCCTCCTCCGCGTGATCGGTGCATCCACGGAACAGATCCAGTTGCTGGAGTTGTTTCAGGTGCAGAATGACGAAGGTCCGTGCCTTGACTGCTTCCAATCCGGCACCGTCGTCCTGCATTCAAATCTCGACACCGTGTCGCCGTGGCCGCTGTTCGCAGTCGAGTGCACGAAGGCTGGTTTCGCGTCGGTGTGCGCCGTGCCAATGCGCCTGAAATCCCAGATCCTGGGCTGCCTGAACCTGTTCATGCCCACACCAGGTGGACTATCAGACGCAGACGTTGCGCTGGCGCAGGCGCTGGCCGACGTCGCGAGTATCTCGATCATCCAGGACCAGGCAACACGAGATTCGGCGGTTCGCGAGATCAACCTGCAACATGCGCTCAATAGTCGCATTGCGATCGAGCAGGCGAAGGGAATGATCGCTGAGCGCAAAGGCATCGATATGGACGAGGCCTTCTCTCGGCTCCGTTCCTACGCCAGGAACAACAACCGCGGACTCACCGACGTCGCCAGCGCACTGATCGCAGGCTCGCTCAGTACCGACGTGCTCGCACCTGCTCGCCGCCAGTCGCCGCCTCGCCACCCATGATTCCCTAGGTGCCCTTGATGCCCGACGTGGACGACGAGATATCTGGGTAGACGCCACTGGTGGTGACGATGGTGCCAGCGGTGCCTTCGAGGATCGCAGCAGCATCAGCAAGGGCGCCGATGGCGGCCATACCGCCGCCTCGTTCGACGAAACGACAAGCGGCCTCCACTTTCGGGCCCATCGATCCAGCTGGGAACTGTCGGCGCCGGAGGTCACCTGGGGTCGAGCGGGTGATGGTGGCTGCAGCGGGATCGTTGATGTCGGTGGACACAGCGGCAACATCGGTCAACAACAGCAGCGCATCGGCGTGGATCAACTCGGCAATGAGTGCGGACGAGAGGTCTTTGTCGATCACTGCTTCGACGCCAACGACATCGCCGGCGGCGTCTCGAATCACCGGAACCCCGCCGCCACCACCACAGACGACGACGACACCGCTGTTGACGAGCCGTTCGATTACCTCGATCTCGATGATCGATTGCGGTGCTGGGGATGGAACCACACGCCTCCAATACGTGCCGTCGGCGCGTACTGTCCAGCCGCGCGCGGTGGCGAGTGTTCGCGCTTGGTCTTCGGTGTACGTCGGCCCGATGAACTTGGTCGGTTCGCTGAAAGCAGGATCGTCACGCACGACAAGGGTCTGGGTAACGAGGGCGACAACCTCGCGCCCGGGCACGGCGTTGAGCATCGCTTGCGCAAGCCAATAACCGATGAGCCCCTGCGTCTCCGCGCCGAGAGCATCGAGCGGATAGGGGCGGGCCAGCGCTGTATCGGCCGCCGACTCGAGCGCGAGTAGGCCGACTTGTGGACCGTTGCCGTGGGTGATGACGAGGTCGTGAGTAGCTGCCAGTGGGGCGAGCGCTGTGACCGCTCGGTGCACGTTGATCACCTG
>JAYVVY010000108.1:0-3638 GCA_043786575.1 Ilumatobacteraceae bacterium | reverse complement strand
GTTCGTGATCAACTCACAACCTGTGCAGCGCTCCTTCGACGATCTTGGAACGCCGCTCGCCGACGTCACCTTCTGCGTGTTGGATATCGAGACCACTGGCAGCGATCGCGGTAGCGACATGATCACCGAGATCGGCGTCGTCAAAGTCCGCCGTGGCGAGTGCTTGGGAACGATGGCCACCCTCATCAATCCGGGCAGGGCAATCGCCCCCAGCGTCACAGTGCTCACCGGCATCACGCATTCGATGGTCGCGAAAGCACCACGCATCGAAACGGTGCTGCCCACGCTGCAGGAGTTCATCGGCGACTCGGTCATCGTGGGCCACAACGTCGGCTTCGACATGGGCTTTATCAACGCAGCGTTGCTGCGTAGCGATCGGCCGGCGCTCCGCAACACCATCGTCGACACGCTTCCCCTTGCCCGTCGGCTGGTGCGCGACGAAGTGCCGGATTGCAAGCTGGGCACCCTGGCCAGCCGCTTCCGTCTGGACCATCGGCCCAACCACCGCGCGCTCGACGATGCGCTCGCTACCACCGACCTGCTGCACCTGCTGCTGGAACGCGCCGCGGGGTTGGGCGTGTTGGGTTTGGACGATCTGGTGATGCTGCCCAAGATGGGTGGCCATCCTCAGGCGGGCAAACTGAAGCTCACCCATTACTTGCCGCGCTCCCCCGGCGTCTATCGCTTCCTCGGCGCCAACGACGAAGTGCTGTACGTGGGCAAGGCAACCAATCTGCGCCAGAGGGTGCGCAGCTACTTCGGAAGCGACGACAGGCGCAAGATCGGGCCGATGCTGCGCGAGACACAACGCGTTGCCCACACCGGCACCGCAGACCCGGTCAGTGCAGAGGTGTTAGAGCTGCGCTACCTGCATCACCTCAACCCGCGCTACAACCGCGTCGGCACCACGTGGCAGAAGTACTGCTACGTACGGCTCACCACCGACGAGGCGTGGCCGCGCCTGGTCATCACCAACGAACCGGCGACGACCGGCGTCCACATCGGGCCGCTGGCCTCGCGCGCAGCGGCAACGGCAGTCATCGAAGCGGTGCAGTCGGCGCTGCCAATTCGACGGTGCACTACCCGCATTGGGCGCACGTTCAAGCCGGCGGTCGACGCCACCCCGTGCACTGGCGCTCGCCTCGGCGTCGCCATGTGCCCCTGCAGCGGCACCGCCGACGAAGCCACCTACTGGCTGGTCGTCACGCACGTGATTGCGGCATTGTCCACATCCCCACAGCTGGTGCTCGATCCGCTGTGGGCCAAGGTTGCCACGCTGGCCGGTGAGCGGCGCTACGAGGAGGCCGCCACGATGCGCGACCGCGCCACTGCGTTCGCCGGTGCCATCACCCGTCAACGCCTCTTCGATCAGCTCCGTTCCGCCGGCGACATTGGCGTGCAGTTGCACGACACCGTGCTCCACATCCGCGATGGTGTGCTGCAGAGCGCACGGCAAGTCGATCAGCTGGCCACCGGGCTCGAATTGGCGCCACCCGAGTCGTCGGCGTACCCGCTTCCGCTGCCGCGCAACGCAGCCGATGAGGTGCTGTGTCTGGCCCGTGCCATCGAGCGGGCAAGCTTTCATGCGCGCGTGCTGTGGTGCAGTGGCGAGTGGACATGGCCGACCACCCCGGTTCGAGAAGTCACACGTCTGGCACACGCGGCGTAGCACTCCGCCGGAACTCGATTGCGCCGACAGTCTGCCTGAAGGGTTCCTGAACGTCGATCCTCAGCAAAGCCGCAGCGGGCTCGGGCATAGTGCGTTCCATGACCAACCAATTGCGCCAACTCCGCCGCTCTCGCAGCGTCGCGTCGCTCGTCTTCATCTCGGTGGTGGCCGCAAGCTGCGGCAGCAACTCGGCCTCCGAGAGCGGCGCTGCGAACACGACCGCCGGCGTCACGACCACGACTGTCAGCACCACGACGGTCACAACTGCCGTGTCCACAACTGCCGTGTCCACAACTGCCGCGCCGATGGGAGCGACGGCCGACTTGACGGCCGGCTACCAACAGGCAATGTGGGCCGACAACGTCACCGTCACCTACGCCGATGGCGAACTTCGCTACGTATCCGACGGCCTACCAAACCACGAACGCAACGCCGAGTACGCGGTGCCCAACGGTGGCGTAATGGTCCCTGATGCCTCGACCGCTACCGCCGCCGCCGACCCCACCAAGGCGCAGACGTACGACTACTCGATTCCGATGGTGCCGACGTTCGCCGACTCACCAACCGATGCGTCGCTGGGCGCGATCGGCGTGATGATCTCGGGGGCCGCGCTGTTCAACCCGTACGAAGGCGATGGCTCGACTGTGGCGACGCAGTCGAACTTCTCCGTGAAGAACGCTGCCGGCGAGGACGTGTGGTTCCTGGACGACTGCGCCGGGCACCCCAATCCGATGGGCCAATATCACTACCACGCGCTGCCTAAGTGTGTCGTGGCAACCGTCGACACAGCCGGCGGACCGTCGCACATCATCGGGATCGCGTTCGACGGCTTCCCCATCTACGGCGATCGCGACATCGACGGCAACCAGCTCACCGCCGCCGACCTCGACGCGTGTAACGGGATCAACAGCCCGACGCCCGAGTTCCCCGCCGGGGTGTACCACTACGTGCTGCTCGACGTCGCCGACTCGACCTCCAGCATTCGTTGCTTCAGTGGCGTCGTGGACACGTCCCTCGTTTCCATGGGTGGCATGGGTGGCATGGGTGGCCCCCCGCCGATGCCGTAGACGAGCTGTAGAAATGCGGCTCCGACATGGCTGTCAGCGCAGCTCCGGGCTAGGAAAGGCCCTGTGACCGACCCACACGACCTGTTCCCGAAGGGGTTCTTCGCACGCGCCGACGAGTCGGCCGACGACCAGTTCTACGTGCCCGATCGGTTCGTCACGCACATCGACGACCGAGCAATCGCTGCCGTCGGCACCCTGTATCGACACCTCGGCCTCACTGGGTCCGTGCTCGACGTCATGTCGTCGTGGGTGTCGCACTTCCTCGACCGGCCCGACGAGCTTGTCGTGCTCGGCATGAACAGGCGCGAGCTCGATGCCAACACCATGGCGCACACCATGGTCGTCCACGACCTCAACGTCGACCCGATGCTGCCGTTTCCCGACGACCGCTTCGACGCGATCACGTGCTGTGTGTCGATCGACTACCTCGTGCGGCCCATCGCAGTCCTGCGCGACGCGGCGCGCGTCGTGCGACCGGGAGGCGTCGTGCTGTGCACCTTCTCGAACCGATGTTTTCCGAGCAAGGTCGTGCGGGGTTGGCTGCAACTCGACGATGAGTCACGCGTCGCCGTGGTCGCCGAGTACTTCCGCTTCACCGCTGCCTACGACGAGGTGTTCACGGCGTTGTGCACGCCACCGCACACAACGGGAGACCCGCTCTACGCCGTATGGGCCACGGTCCGTTCGGACACCGACAGCGACGAAACCCGACCCACCTGACTCTTTCATCGACGAACACCGTTAATGAAGCCGCTTTCGTTCAATCTCGCCTCGGGTAGCTGTTACTTACGCCGCTTCGATCGCTGCACCAGCGTGGTCGATGCGCAGAATCTTGGTGTGGCCGTCGGCGGGCAGCGCGGCCGCCAACGCCTCCGCTTCGTCCACCGCGCACATCGCGGCCA